>JBHIBX010000144.1:0-3958 GCA_046759285.1 Candidatus Omnitrophota bacterium | reverse complement strand
AAATAAGCAAGGCCCCTGAGAAAATGGTAGGAGAGGTCGAAAGCGAAGTATCGAAACTTATAGATGCCGGAAAGTTCGTCGTTGTCCTGGGCGGAGAGCACTCCGTCAGCATCGGCTCTATAAAAGCTCATTGTTCCAAGTTTGAAAATATTTCCGTACTCCAATTAGACGCTCATTCCGATCTAAGGGATGAATACGAAGGCAGTAAGTTTAGCCACGCTTGTGTGATGGCCAGGGTAAAAGAGATATGCCCGGCCGTCCAGGTCGGTATAAGGAGCATGTGCGCCGAAGAAAAAGAAAAAACAGATCTGGATTCTGAAAATATATTTTTTGCTAAAGACCTCATCAGCACTGAAGAATGGATAAGCAGGGTAATAGGGCGCCTTTCACTGAATGTGTATGTGACGATCGATCTGGATATTTTTGACCCTGCTATTATGCCGTCAACAGGCACACCCGAACCGGGTGGACTGGCCTGGTATCCGGTCCTGCAACTTTTGCGTTCTTTAAGCGAGAACAAGAACGTTGTGGGCTTTGACGTAGTCGAGCTCTGTCCGTCAGAACAAAACAAAGCGCCGAACTTCCTTGCGGCAAAACTCGTTTACAAGTTTTTAAGCTACGTTTTCAAGAAAAAGGAATAAAAGAGATGAAGAAAAAGGATTTACTAAAGAACCCGATCAAACACATAGACATAAAAAAGATCGACGCGACAAAGATAATCGAATCGATGAAGGACATGTCCTTTACCGCGCGCGACCTGGGCCGCGCCTGCGAAGTGTTCGAAATGATGCTTCAGGACAAAAAGTGCACGACGATGCTTTCCCTCGCAGGCTCGACAAGCGCCGGAGGATGCATGCAGGTCTATGTCGACATGGTCAAAAATAACATGATAGATGCCATTGTTGCCACAGGGGCCAGCATAGTGGACATGGATTTCTTTGAAGCGCTCGGCTTTAAGCACTATAAAGGAACCCAGCATATAAACGACGGAAAATTAAGAGGCCTTTACATCGACAGGATCTATGACACCTTTATCGACGAAGAAGAGCTCCAGGCTTGCGACAAGACGATTACAAAAATAGCCGACTCCCTCGAAAGAAGGCCTTACTCATCCAGAGAATTTATCTTAGAGATGGGTAAGTACCTGAAGAAAAAAGCGAAGAAAAAGGATTCACTCGTTCAGGTAGCTTATGAAAAGAGCGTTCCGATCTTTTGCCCGGCATTTTCAGACTCAAGCGCCGGCTTAGGCCTTGTCCTGCACCAGTGGAACAATAAGGGAAACTGTATATCCATAGACTCGGTAAAGGATTTTCTGGAGCTTACGCAGATAAAGATGGCTTCCAAAACTTCGGGTATACTGGTGATCGGCGGCGGAGTCCCAAAGAATTTCATACAGGATACCGTCATTGCCGCAGAAGTTCTCGGAAAAGAAGTCGACATGCATAAGTACGCCGTGCAGATCACTGTGGCCGATGCCCGCGACGGGGCTCTATCGGGTTCTACACTTAAAGAAGCGTCTTCCTGGGGCAAGGTAGATTCCACTTACGAGCAGATGGTATACGCCGAGGGCACCTCGGTTCTTCCTCTTCTTGCAAGCTACGCGTATCACAAGGGAAGCTGGAAGAAGCGGAAGCCGCGCAAGTGGAACAAACTCTTTAAATAAGCGTTGTCATTCCCGCGAACGCGGGAATCTATAAAAACATGAGCACATACGAATTCAGCAAAATCGAAAAAAAGTGGCAGAAAAAGTGGAGAGAAGAGAGTCTCTTTAACGTTGACGTTAAAGACCACAAGAAAAAGTATTACTGCCTCATGATGTTCCCTTATCCTTCCGCCGCTCTCCACGTCGGCCACGGCAGAAACTACATAATCGGCGACGTCGTTGCAAGATACAAGATGATGAAGGGCCTTAACGTCCTCACTCCCATGGGCTGGGACGCTTTCGGGCTTCCGGCCGAAAACGCCGCCATAAAAGACGGAGTCCACCCCAAAAAATCCACCATGGACAATATCGCCAAGATGAAGAAGCAGATGGATTCATGGGGAGTGGAATACGACTGGAAACGTGAAGTCACTTCATGCCTGCGTGACTATTACAAGTGGACGCAGTGGATATTCCTTAAACTATTCGAGAAAGACCTTGCCTACAGAAAAAAGGCGTTTGTCAACTGGTGTCCTTCCTGCAGCACGGTTCTTGCCAACGAACAGGTAGTTGACGGCGCCTGCGAAAGGTGCGAAACAGAGGTCGAGCAGAAGGAGCTCGAGCAGTGGTTCTTCAAGATCACGGAATACGCCCAGAGGCTCCTGGATGACCTCGATAAGCTTGACGAATGGCCCGAAAAGGTAAGGATTATGCAGCGAAACTGGATCGGCCGTTCTGAAGGCGTAAATATTGATTTTCCGGTAGTGGATTCCGCCAAAAAGCTTACCTGTTTTACTACGCGTGTTGACACTATCTTTGGCTCCACTTACATGGTCCTGGCAGCCGAACACCCAATGATAAACCAGCTCGTAGCCGACAGCCCCGATAAGGAAAAAATAATGAAATTTGTCCGTGAAGTCCGCGCCGGGTCCAGAACGGAAAGAGAACAGGCGGAGATAGAAAAAAAAGGCATCTTTACCGGGCGCTACGTCCTTAACCATATGACGGGCGAGAAGATACCGCTCTGGATCGGCAACTACGTCCTCATGGAATACGGAACAGGAGCCGTCATGTGCGTGCCTGCGCATGACCAGAGGGATTTTGAGTTCGCCAAAAAATACAAACTGCCCATAAGAGTTGTAATTGATAACCCTGAAGAGCATCTTGAAGTCAAAAAAATGAAAGAAGCGTACGAAGATAAAGGCGTGCTTATCAGCTCCGATCAGTTTGACGGTATGAAGAACACTGACGCCATGTTCGCCATAGCCGATTACATGGAAAAGAACAAGATCGGCGAAAGATCAATACATTACAAGCTTCGTGACTGGCTCATATCCCGCCAGAGATACTGGGGCGCGCCTATTCCGGTGGTATATTGTGAAGGTTGCGGTATCGTTCCGGTTCCGGAAAAGGATCTTCCTGTGATCCTCCCTGAAGACGTCGAGTTCCGGCCGACGGGAGAGTCGCCCCTTAAAAGCGTCCCGGACTTTGTCGAGACAGAATGTCCTACCTGCGGGACGAATGCGCGCCGCGAGAGCGACACGATGGATACCTTCGTCGACTCGAGCTGGTATTTCTTGAGGTACATATCGCCAAAAGCGAAAGATAAGCCTTTCGATACTGAAGACGTAAACAACTGGCTTCCCGTAGATCAGTATATAGGAGGCGTGGAACACGCCATACTCCATCTTTTGTATTCACGCTTTGTGACGAAATTCCTTTATGACCTTGGCTACGTCGGGTTCAACGAACCTTTTAAGAATCTTTTCACACAGGGCATGATAATAAAGAACGGGGCGAAGATGTCAAAGTCAAAAGGGAATGTCGTAAGCCCCGATGGCCTGATTAAAAAGTACGGCGCAGATACCGTGCGCCTCTATACATTGTTCATCGGCCCGCCTGAAAAAGACGCAGAGTGGTCAGATAGAGGTGTCGAGGGTGCTTTTAGATTTCTGAAAAGGGCCTGGACGCTTCTGGACACACTTTCAAACGCTCCTGAGGGAGAGGGAGATAAGGACGAAGAGAAAAAACTTCTCCAGAAAATGCACCAGACCATAAAGAAAGTCACCGAAGACATAGACGAAGAGTTTCATTTTAATACGGCAATAAGCGCAAGCATGGAACTTGTGAATCAAATATATTCCGGTATCAATAATAAAGGGAGCGCCTGTTATGGCAAAAAACGCCTCCAGCAGGTTCTTGAGAATCTTCTGCCCCTTATTGCGCCTTTTGTCCCGCACATAGCCGAAGAGATGTGGGAGAAGATAGGCAAGAAAGGAAGCATCTTCAAAAGCAAATGGCCGACTTACCGTAAAG
>JBHIBX010000143.1:0-3987 GCA_046759285.1 Candidatus Omnitrophota bacterium | reverse complement strand
ATCACCCTCGATAAGGATTTCGTTATCCCTGAAGAGATCAAGGGAACGCCCCTTGAGAAGACCTTCACCGATATGATCCACCAGCAGAACGAGGCGTATTTTAAGCTATTCGAAAAGCTCAAGGATCATGTATTTAAAAAACATCCTGAGCTTGCCGCTGATCCTAAAAAACATAACCTTCTCGAAGGCTGGGCAAAAGAAGATGCCCGCTATATTACTGCTCTTGCGACCGAATCGCAGGTGGGGCAGACGATCAACGCACGCGCCCTGGAACTCATGCTAAGGAGATTCGCATCCCATCCATTGGACGAGGTTAGAAGGGTAGGGCGTGAAGTCTATAATGAGATCGCTGAGATCGCTCCTTCCATAGTGATCTTCCATGAAGCAAACGAACGTGACCTAAGAACTTATCCTGAACTTAAGGAATATGTTTGCGGAACTTTCGGAATAGAATGCGCTCCCGGGCGATCAAAGAAAGAAGTCGAACTGGTTGAATATACGGAAGACGCTGACAATATAGTCGCCGCGTCTTTGCTTCACACTTCTGCTAACATGCCGTATGAACAGTGTAAAGAGATAGTGAAAAGCATGACAGACGAAGAGAAGAGAAACATATTCAAAACCTCCTGGCGTAATATGCAGTTCTATGACTCCATGCTCCGTGAATTCGAATACGTGAATCTCACATATAACATAATCCTGTCATCTGCATGCTTCGGCCAGCTCAAGCGCCACCGTATGACGACCATCACATCACAGGCTTATGATCCAAGCCTGGGCATAACCATCCCGGAATCAATAAAAGAAACAGGGATGGATAAATATTTCCGGGAAATCACAGATAAGTCAGTTGAAGTATACGACCAGATTAATAAAGAAGTCCCCTTAGCCGCGTCTTATATCCTGACCAACGCCCACAGAAAAAGGGTGCTCATGCGTCTTAATGCCAGAGAACTGTACCATATTTCACGGATCAGAGAAGACGCCCACGCCCAGTGGGACATACAGAATATCTCGCGTGCCATGAGCGAAGAGGCGAAAAAGGTGATGCCTCTTACATGCGAATTTATCGGCGGCAAGGACAGGTTTAACGATATCTACCAGAATATCTACGGCGAGCTTCCCAAAGTAACCGAGGCGGTCCTTCCCGGCACCCGCAAAATCAAATAAATAGGGGACGCCCTACTTGGGGACACCCTACGTGCTCAAAACTGTACCCTTATTATATTCAAAATAACTATGGTTATTATTTGCTAAACCGGTTTTTATTATGTAGAATATGTGAAAAGAAAGGAGCGCGTCATGAAACGTTCCGTAGAAGAAAAACGCTACGAAGGTCTCAGTCCTTTTGAACTTAAGAATAAACTCATCAGCATGGCCCAATCAAGCCATGAAAGGATGATGCTGAATGCCGGAAGGGGAAACCCCAACTGGGTGACAATGACGCCGCGCCAGGGATTTTTTCAGCTGGGTCTTTTTTCGGTCCAGGAATCCGAAAGAAAACCGCACAGGCCTCGCTTGGGCTCCACTCCCGATAAGGAAGGTATAGCCAAAAGGTTCGAGGAATATCTTGCCGAAAACTGGGAAGCTACGGGAATTTCATTTCTCAAGGAAGCATTTGAATGCGTCAAAAGTGAGATCAAGCTTGATCCGGATGACTTCATGCAGGAGATGGTGGACGCGATCCTGGGAGACCACTATCCCATGCCCGACAGGATGCTTACTAATTGCGAGAAAGTAGTCCACAAATATCTCGATCAGGAGATGTGCGCCGGAAGCCCGCCTTCTGGAAAGTTCGATCTTTTCGCAACAGAAGGTGGAACAGCCGCCATGGACTACATTTTTACCAGCCTCAAGGAAAACAAGCTCATTCACAAGGGAGATAAGATCGCACTTGGAACGCCTATTTTCACGCCTTACCTTGAAATCCCGCATCTGAACGACTACGAGCTTGTCGAGCTTGAAATAATGCAGGATGAGAACTCGGACTGGCAATATCCCGACTCGGAGATAGAGAAGCTCGCTGATCCTAAAGTAAAAGCGTTCTTTCTTGTAAATCCCTCCAACCCGACTTCGGTCAGCATGCAGCACAGTACGCTCGAAAGAATAGCGGAACTTGTAAAAGAACGGAGAAAAGACCTCATACTCCTTACTGACGACGTCTATGGGACCTTTGTGAACGGTTTTAAGTCGCTTGCGGCAGCCGCTCCGTATAATACGATCCTGGTCTATTCCTATTCGAAATATTTCGGCGCGACAGGATGGCGTCTGGGCGTAATAGGGATACATGAGGACAACGTCTTCGACAAGAAGATCGCTGCTTTGCCGGAAAAAGACAGAAAAGCGCTTCACGAGCGTTATCACACCGTGGCACTTGACCCGGACAACATGAAACTGATCGACAGGATGGTCGCGGACAGTCGTTCGGTAGCCCTTCATCACACTGCCGGGCTCTCAACGCCACAGCAGGTCCTTATGGTCCTTTTCTCGCTTTACTGCCTCATAGACAAAAAAGGAGAGTACAAAGAAGAAGCGCAATCCATCGTTGCGCACAGATTCAAGACGCTCTATGAAGCCCTGGGCGCTCCATACCCGGATAACGAGTACGACGCTCATTATTACACAACCATTGATATTCCCACGCTTGCCGGGACAAGGTACGGAGAAGAATTTGCCAAACACCTTGTAAAAAGCTACGAGCCGATCGATTTTGTGTGGCGCCTGGCGGAAGAAAAATCCATCGTCCTTATGGACGGGGGAGGATTTGACGCGCCAAACATGTCAGTGCGCGTCTCGCTCGCCAATCTTCCCGACAATGCTTATGCTAATATAGGTAAAGGTATAAGTGATCTCCTGGAAGATTATTACAAAAGCTGGAAAGGGGAAAAATAATGTTAACCGGTTTTACTGATCTTTGCCGCAGCTACCCCCAGATTCCGATTTTCCTTGCGCTCGCTATCGGCTATTATATAGGTAAGATCAAGATCTACGGTTTCAGTCTCGGCGCTACCGCAGGAACGCTTATCGCCGCGCTGGTCCTCGGCCAGATGAATATAGAAGTTCCCGCCCTGGCAAAAGCTATCGGCTTTGCGCTTTTCATATTCACCATAGGATATAAAGTCGGTCCGCAATTCTTCGGCGCACTCAAAAGCGAAGGGCTTAAATACATCTGGCTGTCGCTTTTCTTTGCCGCGGTAGGGCTCATAACCGCAGTAATCCTGGGAAAGGCCTTCGGATTTGGACCGGGCACCACTGCAGGCATAATCGGCGGGGCCTTGACCCAATCATCGGTGATCGGCACGGCTGACGGGGCAATAAGCCACCTGTTAGTACCGGCTGCGCAAAAGACTACTATGGAAAGTAATGTCGCCATATCTTACGCCATCACTTACATCTTCGGGGTTGCGGGGCTCATTGTTTTCTATAAACTCATCCCGCGCATTCTTAAAATAAACCTTAAGGATGAAGCCAGACAGCTTGAAAAGGAGATGTCCGGCGGCACTGAAGAAGCCGAACTGGCCCCGGAATTATTTTCATGGCGAAATCAATTGAACCTGCGCGCGTACAAGGTCACCAGCGAGAACATCAAAGGAAAAACGGTAAGCGAGGTGGAAAAGATCTTTCCGGGAAATGCCGACATAGACAGGATCAAACGCGGTTCCGATATAATTGACCCAGAACCGGGCACAGTGATCCAGTCGGGTGATATCATCGCGTTTGTCGGAAGACGCAAAGCATTTATCAAAGCCGATACAGTGATCGGGCCGGAAGTCGACGATAAAGATGTTGTTGATCTTATAGGAGAAATGCTAAAGATATGCGTTCTAAATCCTGAAGCAGTAGGCAAAACTCTCGACGAGATCGACCGTGAATGCGGCCACGGCATTTCCCTGCGAAAACTGTCCCGCCAGGGGCATGCCATGCCTCTTACCAAAGACACCGTTGTTGACAAATGCGACGTCTTTTACGTAACCGGCTCCAAGAAAA
>JBHIBX010000142.1:0-4010 GCA_046759285.1 Candidatus Omnitrophota bacterium | reverse complement strand
CCTTGTTTTATTTATAAACGAGTTTCCGGACTATGTTGGTGATAAGTCTGTAGGCAAAAGAACGCTGGTAGTGATCTTGGGCAAGAAAAACGCGGTGATTTTATACCACAGTTTATTAGCAGCTGCGTACCTGATTGTAATTGCTTTGGTAATGTTTAAGCTTTTACCGCCTCTTTGCCTCATTGTGCTTTTGAGTTTGCCTCTAGCTTTAAGGGCATTTATGGTATCCAGAAAAAATTTCGATAAGATTTATGAACTTCTCCCGGCAAACGCCTTCACGATCGGATTGCACTTACTGTTTGGACTGTTATTATCCGTTGGGTTTGTGCTGGATAAAATTTTTTAAAAGTGAATTATGATAAATATCGAAAAGGCGCAATCCATAATTCTTAAATCCATAGGTGTATTGTCTTCAAAAGAATCGAAGCTTGACCAGGCTTTAGATAGAGTGCTGGCTGAAGATATATATGCTGGCTGTGATGTTCCGCTACTGGACAACTCGGCAATGGATGGCTTTGCGGTCAGGGCGCGTGATGTGCAGGGAACATCCAAGGATAATCCGAAAGTTCTTGAAGTTGTTGAGGATGTAAGAGCGGGTTATCTGGCTTCCAAACCGGTAAGAGACAACCAGGCAATAAGGATCATGACAGGGGCAGCAATTCCTCAGGGCGCTGATAGCGTTGTTATGGTGGAAGATACTGAAAAGATGGGAGAAGATAAAATAAAGATTTTTAAGGAAATTAAAAAAGGAACGAATGTTAGAAGAAGGGGCGAGGATATATCAAGCGGAGAACTGACGCTTTCCAAAGGAACAGTCCTTGGTCCAGCCCATATTGGTGTATTGGCAAGCCTGGGAAGATCAAGAGTAAAGGTTACAAGAAGACCCAAAGTTGCCGTCTTAGCCACAGGTGATGAAGTGATCGATATAGATGAAAAACTTATCCCTGGGAAAATACGGAATTCCAATACATATACATTATGCAGCCAAGTCTTGAAAGTTGGAGGGATTCCTAAGAATTTAGGTATTGCCAAAGATGAAATAGAGGAGATAAAGAAAAAGATAAAAAAAGGGCTTGACTGCGATCTAATACTTACATCAGGAGGGGTTTCGGTTGGAGACCATGACCTGGTAAAGTCTGTTTTATCCGATATGGGAACAGATATAAAGTTCTGGGAGGTTGCCATAAAACCTGGGAAACCTCTCACATTTGGCATGATAAACGGTATTCCTGTGTCTGGACTTCCCGGGAATCCTGTTTCAAGTATGATAAGTTTCGAGATCTTCATTAAACCCGCTATTTTTAAAATGCTCGGTCAAGACAGCGATAATAGCAAAAAAGAGGTAAGCGCGATCTTGGAAGAAAGCATTATAAAGAAAAAAGGACGCAGACATTTTTTAAGGGCGCAAACAAGATGGGAAAACGGGGGTTATCTGACCCGCGCTACAGGGCCACAGGGTTCAGGGATTTTAAAATCGATGGCTCGTGCTAATAGTTTGATAATTCTTCCGGAAGAAAAGGAGCATGTAGAAAAAGGAAAAAAAGTAACTGTAAGGTTTCTCAACTAGAAAGAAAAAAGGAAGGTTTTTTAAGACAAGTTTCGATATGAGATACGATATAGCTGTCATAGGGATAAACCATAAAACCGCGTCACTGGAAACGCGTGAATCCGTATCATTTAGCGCCTCTGGAGCTGAAGATTTTCTTCACTTTTTGAAAAACATTTATCCTTTACAAGAATTTGTAGTGCTTTCAACTTGCAACAGGGTAGAGGTGTATGCAGGAAGCACTGAAGATAGTATTGATACAAACGGTTTTGTAGCTCATCTGGCGTCTTATCATAACGTTTCAGCAGAAAATATTATCCCGTCTGTTTACTGCCACACTGGGGATGAGGCTGTAACACATCTTTTTGAAGTCGCTTCCGGGCTTGATTCACTTGTAATAGGTGAGACGCAGATACTCGGCCAGATGAAAAAGAGTTATCAAAAAGCACTTGAGGCAGGTTCAACGGGCAGAGTGTTAAATCAAGCCTTTCAAAAAGCCTTCGCGGTCGGGAAGAAAGTGCGCGTGCTTACCAGGATCGGGGAAGGCAACGTATCAATAAGCTCTGTTTCATGTCAGTTAGCAGATGAAGTTTTAAAAGGGCTGTCGCAAAGAAAAGTTTTGCTGATTGGCGCCGGTAAAGTCGGCGCCCTGACACTTAAGTCTCTACGTGATAAGGGAGCTGATACTATACTGGTTTCCAGCAGGACTTATGAAAAAGCGAAGATTTTAGCGAAAGAGTTTAATGGGAAGGTAGTCAAGTTCGAGGAGAAGGAAGGATTTATAGCACGGGCCGATATAGTAATAAGCTCGACTTCAGCTCCCCATTATGTATTACACCCGGACATGATAAAAAGGGTTGTTAAAAAGAGAAATAAAAGGCCCGTATTTTTGATGGATCTGGCGGTTCCAAGGGACATAGATCCTGAAATCGGTAAAATAGAGAATGTATTTCTTTATAATATCGACTCTCTCAAACGAATAGCCGGGCAAAATATAAGAATCAGGGAATATGAGATCAACCGATGTAAAAAGATTATAGATGAAGAAACGAACGCTTTTATCAAGCGAATAGATCTTGCCTTTTCACGGATAAAAGAAGATGATAAATTGCTCGAAACTGTTACAGCATGAAGTAGGCGAACTTTCCCACCTTCACTACACAAAACATAAAGCTCCTGTTATCGTATGGAACGTTATAAAAGAATGCAACTTATCCTGTCTTCACTGTTACGCTGAGAGCGGTTTTGGCCAGCAAGATGGAACAGTTTCGAACAAAGAGGCGAAAGAGTTTATAGATGATATCGCCTCTATAAAGGTTCCTGCGTTGCTCTTTTCCGGCGGAGAACCGCTTTTGAGAAAAGATATTTTTGATCTGGGGCATTATGCCTCAAAAAAAGGCATCTATGCAGCCCTTTCAACTAACGGCACGTTAATAACAGAAGATATAGCCGGGAAGATAAAAGACGCCCGATTTAAATATGTGGGGATATCGTTGGATGGCCTGGAAAGCACGCACGATAATTTCAGGGCGAGTAAAGGTTCTTTCAAATTGAGTATAAAAGGGCTGGATAACTGCAATAAGCTGGGGATTAAGACGGGGGTTCGTTTCACTCTGTCGAAACATAATTATAAAGATCTTATTAAGCTTGTAGGTTACCTCGCCGACAAAGGAGTGAAGCGTTTTTGTCTTTATCACCTGGTTTATTCGGAAAAAGGCCGGGCAAAGTTCGAGGACGACCTTGGAAGCTCTCTCAAAAGAGATACTCTCGATTCGTTTTTTTCCGCAATAGAAAAAATGCTGGATGATGGCATAGACATGGAGGTTCTGACTGTTGATAACCACGCCGACGGTGTTTACTTGTACCAAAAGCTAAAGGCCAAAGATTCTGGACTTGCAAGATACGCGGAAGAATTGATCTTGAAAGGCAGCGGCTGCTCAGCAGGTGTAGGAATAGCCAGCGTGGACCCGTTCGGGGAAGTGCATCCATGTCAATTTTGGGGACACATCTCTTTAGGTAATATTCAAGAGAAACCTTTTAGTGAGATATGGTACGACAATAATAATGAATTTTTAAATATGATCCGTAACGGACGCGAAAAACTGAAAGGCCGCTGCGGCCTCTGCAAGTACAAAACCGGTTGCGGCGGATGCCGGCTCCGGGCGGAAAAAAGATTTACCGACCTTTGGGTGGAAGACCCGGCGTGTTACTTGACCGAAGAAGAAATACGAAAATGAAACCTCGCCTTATATTTTGGGAAACTACAAGGGTTTGCAACCTGGGATGTTCGCACTGCAGGGCGTCAGCCCAGAGTATACGCTCGAATGAGGAATTAAATACCAACGAAGCAAAAAAATTTATATCACAAGTTGCGGCATTTTCCAAACCTATATTAGTACTCTCGGGCGGAGAACCATTATTAAGAGAGGACATATATGAACTTGCCGGTTACGCGACAGAAAGG
>JBHIBX010000141.1:0-4024 GCA_046759285.1 Candidatus Omnitrophota bacterium | reverse complement strand
CCAGGCTCGGGGAGTGACTTCATCAGTATCCGTATCGTTGTCATAATCGTAAGTGTCCTCAAAGAAAAGCTGCTGATGTCTGTGGTATTCTTCTATCGTTCTTCCGGAAGGATCCAGATTCGGGTATCCATCGTAATCGTCGCTTGATGTATCGTCTTTTCTTGTTATGTACGCGCGCTCTATCAAAAGAGGCGCGCCTTCATATGTTTGAAGCTTGACCCTTACAAGATCTCCATCCTCGGTTATATTGGCGGATGAGACCAGTGTCCGGACCGTCACGCCCTGTCCGCTCGAGCCCCAGGGCAGGCTCCCGTCGCGTCCTTCGCTTTGCATGTCTCCCGTCTCCTGGGAAGCGAACCAGGTCACTTCTCCCCCTTCGTCGTCTTCGGGCACGTCTATCTCTATGCGCACTTCTTCCTCGGCGGTCGTGGTATTATCCAGGGTGACGCTTTCAAAGGCGGACTCCCGCCAGAGATCATAATGATCGATAAACTCGATGTAGTCGCCCACTCCGCCGGCCGTGTCAAACTCCAGGTAATTTTTATTGCTCCAGATGGGGTCATAAACGCGGCTCGCGGTTCCTCCGCTTTCGGTAAGGATCCCGGCAGAGTCATAGTATTCAAGTTCACGGCTTGAGCCGGATGGCTCTATCATTATGTTATCTATTCCCAGGTTATAGTCAGACGATGAAGTATTTTTTCCCGTCACCTCGAAGCGGATAGTATGATCGCCGTCGTTGAACCTCGCCCAGCCGAATACGACTTTATCCGATCTGACGGGCGTGCTGGAATCGGTATAAAAATCGATAATGGTCGACAGTGAAGATATTTCAAAAATGTCAACGTTCTCCAGGAATTCCGTGTCAGTGCTCCAATCGCTTCCGCTTCCTGTTCCCGAGGTAACCACGTTTTCAAGCTGCGTTTCCCTTTCTGCGTCCGTTAATGTATTGTCCCGCGGGTCATATACCGTGCGCCGAAGCACTTCATTGCCGCCCGCATCGGTAAAAAGGTGGTAAATAACGGTCTTGTCCCAGTCTATTTTTTCGTCGGCGTCCAGGGTAAAAAATCCATCGGAATCTGTTTCCGCCACAGGAAGGCTTATCGCCGTGTATGGCCCGGCATCGGGATAATAAACGATATTATTGAGGTCCGAGAGCCGCAAGTCGCTCTTAATGATCTCCAGGGCCTTCATCAGGTCTACCCTCAAATGCGTGCGCTCCCTTTCACCGGTCCAGGTTTCCTGCGTAAAAAGCCACGAAGATAACACAGCCCCCATCACCAGAAGAAAGGTTATGGCGACAAATATGACTTCAACAAAAGTAAAACCTTTTTTATTTTTTAGAGCTCCGTGCATCTTTGTCCCCTGATCATTCAATATTCGAATATAGTGTTTCCATAATGATCGGATCCCCCAAATAAGTTACCGGATCCGAAATACTCCCGTCCATGTTTATCTTCAACCTCTGGACTGTTATTTTTATCTTGATGAGGGAGGGGTTACCGCCAAAGTCGGATTCGACCTCCGTTGTCCGCACATAATGGCCGCTTCCGGATATATTTCCATCAGTGCCAACACGGACGTCAGACTCGGCCGCCGACGGTATCTGGTCAAAACCCAATCTCTTCAAGAGGTCTATGCGCCTCTGGGCGATATAGGTAGCGGTGTAGACCTGTTCTATACGCCTTGAAAATACCGCGCTTTGGGTCGCGACAACAAAGAGGGAAAGCACGATCACTGCTATCAAGGCGGCAGAAACAAAAACTTCTATAAGCGTCATTCCCTTTTTGTCACTGAAGTGCTTCTTCATCCCCTCTCCTCATGCACACTTTACTGGTTCCAGCTGATAACCCCAAAGGACTGGCCTTCCTCTTCCTCGCCCATGTCTATAGGGTTTGTTTCTATATAATTGTAATCTATAAGAGTCAGAAAGTTCCACAGGTAAATATCCCTGCCGGCCATCATTATGCCGTTTACGTCTATATCTGCTCCTGACTGGGTTGCGAGAATATCACGCGTTGCATAAACAATGGCTTCTTCTGTGGCGAGCCTGCCGGAAACCTTTATATCCTTTTTGCGGGCGATTATTACATTACGGTAACCGCTCTTTACCTGGTTCAAGGTGCCGTTCACGATAATTCTATTTGCAACAATGCCGCCGTTAAGAGTGCAGGTTCCTTCGAAGGTGGCCCCTCCTTTGACATAAACGATGCCGTTGGCCGGGCTGAGCGTCACGCCGGTAAAAATCTGTGAAGTGCTATAATAATCGCCTGAATCGATGGCCGCTTCCTCATAAGCTTTGAAATTGAAATTTGGAAAAAAGATCACATCGGCACCTTCTGTAACCACGGCACTCTCTCCGGCGACGCCATTTATTACGACATGCGAGTCGAACCAGTCTGACTCGTTATGACGGTTTCCGAGCCATACTTCATTTGAAGCCGAAACGTCTCCCGTGATAGTAAGCCATGATATCAAAAACCCGGAACTCAGGTTAACATTACTATTGGCATGAACATCGCCGGTTATCGCAGCGGCGGCAATAAAAGAGTTTATCCATACATTGTTACCGGCGCCAGCTACGTAATAAAGGGCTGAAGGCGTGAGGTCTTCTGCTTCTATCGTCGCGCTTTCCGTTATTCCACCCACTGTGCCTTCGGAAGTTACGACATGCCTGCCGCCCGATTCCGTAAACGTAACTTTGTAAGAGCCTGTATCCATTGTGCCGTTAAAGTTAGCGCGTGAGCTAAAGCCGTCAAGCTTCAGTTTTGCCATCGCGTGATTAATTCCCGCTTCGGCCATATACCGGGCCTGTGCCTTGGATTTTACTTTAGTAATAAGCTGAACATCCTGCTGCAGCATGTTGCCTAAAAATATAATGCTCGATACCAAAAGAACAACAAAGGCCATAACAACAACCAAGGCCACGCCCTTCTGGTTTTTAATTAATCTATAACCTATCACCTGACACCTATAGCCTGTTTTTAACCTATCTTCCCGTATTCCTCGGCGCTACTTCTATGGTAGCTTCTTCCGTTACTGTCCGCCCTTGTATATCAGTGGTAAATTTAATATATGCGTTAAGCGTCTTTACAACTTCCCGGCCATCTACCAATACTTTGCACTGACCATAATTAGTATCTCTTGCAATATAACCGCTTATAACACATATACGTTCGTCTCCCGGCCAGTCTATCTCAACGTCGTCAAGCCAGGTTGAATAAAGCCCTGTTACCATATACTCGCCGCTGTCCGTAGGAAAAACATAATCCGCGCCGAGACCCAATTGCGTATCCACATAGTTAGCGCAGCTTAAAGTAGATGTCGGGCCTTCCCAGAAAGGCTCGGCTGAAAGTTCGGCGAAAAACTGGACGTATCTTCCGGTCCCGATGGAAAGAGAGCCCGGGTTAGAGGTCGTTCCTGTTATCGTATCCCATGCCGCGGCTCCGGTCATGTGCTGGTCGTCCGAGGATCTGGCCTTGAGGCGTATTTCGGTCCCGGTGGGAGCAACTTCCGACCACTTGATCTGGTTGTAGGATGGGTCATCTTTCTTTGTATCAAAGATATCCGACTCTATCGTGCCTTCTTTTTGCCATACATCTATCGCTCTTGCCGCGACAATGACACTAAGGGTCGTGGTAGCATAAGTGCCGCTCCAGACAGGCGTGCCGGCTGCCTGGAGCAACTCGTTATAAGTAATTCCGTCTATCGTGTAGGTATGAACAGTTCCTCCTGTATCGTCCCAGTATCTTATATACTTCGATGTCGGATCAAAAGTCCATCCCGTAGGCCAGGTAGTGGTTTCAAGGTCCGGCACACAGAATGTTATAAAATAATCAACATCTCCCCCGGCATCTGACACAATAAGCGGAAACTCTGTCCACTCGCTCCATCTTTCTTTCCTGCCGGCCGGTATATAAAGATATTCAACAATATCCTCCGTGTCACCGTCGCTATCCATATCGTATTCGTCCTTGAAGAAAAGCTGTTGGTGCCGGTGATATTCCTCCACGCCAAGCCCGGAGGT
>JBHIBX010000140.1:0-4084 GCA_046759285.1 Candidatus Omnitrophota bacterium | reverse complement strand
GTTAAGATAAATAGGAATCCGAAATGTCCTGTTTGCGGGGATAGCCCCACCATCACGAAGCTTATAGACGAAGAGCAGCCCGTTTGCGATATAAAGAAAAATGAAGATTAAAAAAGAGGTTATTGATAAGTTAATCGAACATGCGAAGAGAGACGCCCCCGTGGAAGCGTGCGGGTATCTCGCGCGAAAGGATGACATTATAACCGCTCACTATGAATTGCTGAACATCGATAAAAGCGAAGAGCATTTTTCTTTTGACCCGAAAGATCAGTTCGCGACAGTAAAAGATGCCAGAACGAAGGGGTTGGAAGTCTGCGCGGTTTACCATAGTCATCCGCAATCACCAGCCAGGCCTTCGCCAGAAGACTTAAAGCTGGCGTTTGATCCCAATATGAGTTATGTTATAGTGTCCCTGGCTGGCGGAGAAGAAGATGTAAAATCTTTTAGGATCACAGGCTCAAAACTTGAACCGGAAGAACTGGAGGTGATTTGAGATGAATGGCTATAAATTGCCTGCCACCCTGGATAAAGAGATTAATGAGCTTGAAAGCCTTATAGAAAAGTTCAAAAAAGGGGAAATTGCTTTTACTGAGCTAAAAGCCCACAGGGTTCCTTTCGGCATTTACGAACAGAGAGAGCCCGATACGTACATGGTAAGGATCAGATGCGCAGCCGGGTTCGTCACGCCTCTTCAGTTGGAGAAAATCGCCGGATTATCCTCAAAATACGGCACCCAGAGCATTCATCTTACCGCGAGACAGGAACTTCAGATACATTATGTGAAGCTTGATGACATCATCAAGACAGAGAAGGAATTAGAAGAGCTTGGCATGGCCTCGAGAGGAGGAGGCGGCAACACCGTAAGAAATATTATTGCCCAGGAAGACGCCGGGATTGACCCCGAGGAGGAATTTGACGTAACGCCATATGCTATATCTTTGACCACCAGATTGATTTCGGAGGATGATTCCTGGACACTTCCCAGGAAATTTAAAGTAGCGTTTTCAGGTTCAGGGGAGGATAAAGGGTATGCAACGCTTGCGGATATTGGTTTTATCGCCCGCGTAAAAGACGGGGAAAAGGGCTTTAAAGTATATGTAGCCGGCGGACTTGGCGCGAAATCCCAGACAGGGAACCTTCTTTTTGATTTTCTTCCCGCCGAAGAGGTGTACAATGTTACAAAAGCGGTCAAGACCCTCTTCTGGAAATACGGCAACCGCAAGAATAAACATGCCGCGAGATTGCGTTTTTTATGGCAGACCCTGGGCGAAGAGGAATTTAAAAGAAGATTTACGAAAGAATATGAGACCGTAAAAAAGGAGAATCATCCTTCCCTCGAGATCGAGGAAGTGGATAATGCAGGCACCCGCCCTGACATTTCACCGGAAGAAGCTGAAGACAAGGCTGACTTTGAGCTGTGGAAGTCCCGTTTTGTCCGTCCCCAGAAACAGGAAGACTTATTTTCGATCATTGTCCCCGTTGAATTAGGTTTTATTGATAATGAGAAAACGGTGAAACTGGCTAACTTTCTTGAATCGTTCGGGGACAATGTGATCAGATTTTCAAAAGATCAGAATTTCCTGATCAGGAATATCCCTGAGGCGTATCTATCAAATGTTTATAATTTTTTAAAGGGTACAGTGGGCAATTTCAACAGGCCCTTCATTTACGATAAGATCTTGTCATGTGCCGGGGCCTCCACGTGCCAGCTGGGAATTTGTCTGTCGCGGGGGGCCGCCAGGGCCATTATGAGAACATTGAAGAAAAGCGAACTGGACCTGGACCGGTTATCGGATCTAAAGATCAATATCTCCGGGTGTCCCAATTCCTGCGGGCAGCACCCTGCTTCTGACCTGGGTTTTTTCGGTACGGCTAATAGGAAAGCGGAGAGATTATACCCGGCGTACAATGTTGTAGCGGGAGCCGTTATCCGGGATGGTGAGACAAAACTTGCTGAAAAAGTGGGAGAGGTGAACGCCAAAGAACTCCCGGAGCTGGTAAAGGATTTTTTAACTCTTTATTTGTCAAAATTCCCGAAATATAAGGATTTCGAGGAATATATAGGCAAAGAAGGAAAAGATGACCTGAGGCGAATATGCGAAAAATATAAGGATGTGCCCGGCTTTGAAGAAGATAAAAATTATTATTATGATTGGGGCTCCGAAGAACTGTTTTCCCTTGCTGGCAGGGGCGGGGGCGAATGTTCTGCTGGCCTGTTTGACTTGGTTGGTATGGATCTCGAAAATATAAACAAAACGCGGGAAGAGCTTTCCGGAGAAGAAGACGCCGGTAAAAGGAAGAAACTGCTCCGGGATCTTGTTTTTTACTCTTCACGCGTGCTTTTGATCACACGGGGAGTCGAGCCCCAGACGGAGAAGGAAGTTTATGATAATTTTTCGAAACATTTCATCGATACCAATTTGGTCGCTCCCGGCTTCAAGGATTTGATCAAAGCGGCAGAGAAGGGGGATTTCAAAACGCTTCTTGAAAGGGAAAAGGAAGTATATGAACTTGCGGAAAGAGTGGAATTTCTTTATGAAAACATGGACAATTCTTTTCAATTTAATGTGCCGGAAGCGGCAGCGTTGTCCGCCGAACCGGAGGCGAGCAGGCCAAAGATCGTTAAAGATTACAGGGGTGTCGCCTGTCCCATGAATTTCGTTAAGACAAAGATGGAACTTGCTAAGCTGAAACCTAAAGAAATACTTGAAATCTGGCTCGATGACGGGGAACCTATCGAGAACGTTCCGGGTTCCGTGAAGGCCGAGGGCCATAAGATACTTGAACAAAAAAAGAAAGATGGCTATTGGATGGTTGTAATTGAAAAAGGATAAAAGGTTATGAAAAACAAGATGGCAAAGTTCAACGAAAGCGAAGCACGGTCAATTTTTGCCGATTTAACCCGGCACTACATGATCATAGCCCCCGTAGAAAAACGAGGTGAGGGCAGGCTTTCCGATACAGATCTTATAACTTATGATGAGGTAAAAAGTTTCGACCAGATCGAACTTCTAAAACAGTCGTTTTTCACGGCCAAATCTGTTGTATTTCCTCTCCGCGAGACAATGTTTACACTTCGCAGGAATAAGGCGGAAGAATCAGAAGAAAACATTCCTTCCACGATCATCTTTTTGCGCCCGTGTGATATACATGCCATGGAGGTGATAGATGAGCATTTTCTGCGAGACAGTGATAATGAGGATCCATATTACAAGAGGCGCCGGGAGAAGGTAAAATTTTTCTTAATAGAGTGCTGCGAGTCTTTCGAGAACTGTTATTGCGTCAGTCTGGGAACCAATAAGACGGAGAATTACTCAGCGTTTATGAGAAAAAGTAAGGATGGATACGAGGTCAGGATAAAAGATAAAGAACTGGAACAATTTTTTCCATCAAAGGGGGATATGGTAAAAGAACCCCGGTTTGTGAAAAAGAACCTGCGTTCGGTCGAAATACCTGAAAAAATAGATATTTCTCTTTTTAAGGATGATATGTGGAAAGAGTACTCCAAAAGGTGTATTGCCTGCGGGAGATGCAATACTTCGTGTCCAACATGCACATGCTTCAGTGTTCAGGATATCCCTTCCGAGGATAAAAACGCGTTCGAACGGAGAAGAATATGGTCGTCATGTCATGTGAAAAAGTTCTCACTTTTAGCTGGGGAGCACGATTTTAGGGTCGAGTATGGAGACAGGATGAGATACAGAACATTGCACAAAATAAGTGATTTTAAACCGCGAACCGGCCGCCAAATGTGCATAGGTTGCGGCAGGTGCGATGATGTATGCCCCGTGTATATAAGTATGTTCAGGTGCGTTGACAAGATAAATGAAGTAATACGGAAGAGGGAAGGAAGTGGATAACATATATCATCCTACACCAGCCAGGGTTTTGCGAATAAGGAAGCATACTAATACCGAGTGGTCGTTTGTTTTAGATTATAAGGCCGAAAATGAACCGGGGAAATTCGTCATGGTCTCTTTGCCCGGGGCCGGTGAAGTGCCCATTTCCGTGAGCGGTTTCGGTCCTAAAGGGATCGAGCTTACCGTAAGAAACGCGGGGAAAGTAACGTCACGGATTTTTAAGG
>JBHIBX010000139.1:0-4112 GCA_046759285.1 Candidatus Omnitrophota bacterium | reverse complement strand
TAGGGTACTGTTTCTTCCAGAAGGGCGATTATGAGCGGGCGGCCCAGGTATATTACGAACTTATGAATGAGGCAGCTGATTACAAGCTTCCCGAAAGCGTTTACAGGTGGGTCGCGGATTATTATCTTAGCGTAGGGCAATTCAAAAAGTCTCTTTCAGTCCTTGGGACGTTCGCGGAGAGATACCCGAAGATGAAAGCTAATGGAGAAGTGGCTTACCTTACCGGGGAAAATTATGTGGGACTTGAGGATTGGAAGGAAGCTATGTCCAGCTTCAAGAGCGCGATAGACGGAGACGTGGCTTCACCTTTTCTTGAGCGCTCATACCTGGGCATGGGGCGTTCGGAAGAGGCCTTGGGTAATTATGAAAAGGCCCTGAAGTTTTTGGAGGACGCCCTCAGCAAGCATAAAGATAGCATGACAGGCGCGCTTGCGCGCTTTGAAATAGGGAACGTTAAAGTCAAGATGATGGAATACGAGGAGGCCGCTAAAGCGTACATGATGGTAGCTATTCTCTACGACGACGAAGACCTCTGCTCAAAGGCGCTTTTTCTTGCGGCCACCAATTTCCAGAAAGCCGGAAAACCCAAAGAGGCGATAGATGCGTTCAATGAACTCATAAAAAGGTATCCCCAAAACCCCCTGTCCAAAAAAGCTGAAACAGAGATCAAGAAGGCCCAAGGTGAAGCGCGGTAGTGTAATTATTTTATCAGTAGCTCTTTCCCTGGCGGCGCATGTAGCATTTATTGCCTCCTCTCCTTTTATTGTCCTGCCCGGAATGCGCCAGGTGAGGGACCGGACGCGCAGAATATTCCGACTTAAAGAAGTAAGAGAAAAACCGGTTGATGTGGAATTTCTTGAGGTGCCCGAAGAGGCCGTTCCTTCCATCAAGATGACCCGCCGCATTTCCGAGCGTGAAAGGCTGGCCGCAAAAGAAATGAGGCTGGAAGAAAGGCTCGCTGAAGATCTTCCGCTGGAGGAGAAGAAGAAAAAATTGCGTGAAGAACTTCTCGAGAAACCGATTCCGGAACCCAAGAAGTTTGATCTTGAAGAGATATTAAAAGCCGAAGTCGAAAAGGTCAAGAAAGAGGTTACTCCCGAGAAAAGGTCCCTGGCCGAGCGTTTTTTAAGCGAAGGTCCGGTCGGCGTTCCCGGTGAAAAGGCGGCCAGGGAAGAGGATCTCCTGCATAGGGCGGAAAAGGCCATTTACGGCAAGCTCGTGCCTGAACCCGGCGTAGGGGAACCGACCAGGCCGGGATATTTCCGGCCCGGAAGAAAGGAACTTACTGCTCTTGAGGGAGAAGCGCAAGTAAAAGGTTACGTAGATATCGACCGGTTTATAGACGTCAGCCTCTTTACGTATGTTGATCCCCGGATAAAAGAAAAATACTTCAACCTCATGATAAGCGTGAAAAAAGGGGACAAACTGACAGTGATCCCAAAAGAAGTCATCTTCATGATCGACTCTTCAAAGAGTATTACGGAAGAGAAACTCACTTATATCAAATCGGCTGTAAAGGATTCACTTCGCGAGTTAAACCCTAAAGACAGGTTCAACGTTGTAGCTTTCAGGGGGGACGTGATCAGGTTTAAAGAAAGTCCGGTGGATGTAACAGGACAAGGAATAAGAGACGCGTCGATTTTTTTGAAAAGACTTGTCGCGGTAGGCCAGACTGACGTCAATAGCGCGCTTCTGGAGGTCGTCTCTAACAATGTTACCATGTACCCCTCGTACGTGATGCTAGTTACGGACGGGAGGCCGACTACAGGTGTACTGGATTCGCGGCTTATAATCCAGGACATAACCCGCCGCAACAACCTGGAGCGGCCGATATTCTGTTTCGGAGGAGGCGCGAGAGTGAACAAGTATTTACTCGACTTTATATCTTATCAAAACCGTGCCTGGAGCCGTTTCGCCCCGGCTTCATATAATATAGAGAAGGATTTCGTCGAGTTTTATAGACAGATAAAAGATCCGCTCCTTCTCAACGTCAGATATAGATTCAACAAACTGGATACCGGTGAGATCTATCCCAAGTTTTTATCGGATTTTTATCGCGGCAAACCCTTTATTCTATACGGACGGTATGATGATGAAGATGTTTTCTCGATGCAGCTCCTGGGCGAGATAAGGGGTCAGACCAAAGAGTTCATTTACACGGGTTCGCTCTCCAAGGCCGAATCAGGAAGCGAAAATATAGCAAAAGAATGGGCCTTCACGAAGATCTATCACCTTATAAGCCGAATCACGATGGGGATCGGTAATCGGTATCGCCTGCGCAGGGAAATCGACGAGTTAAGCAGGAAATACGGAATCGTTACGCCTTATGACCTTAAGGAAGAGGATTAAGGATAAAAGCAAGGAGGAGGAGTGGAAGAGAGTTTCAGGCAAAAGGAAAAAGGACTGGAAGACGAAATAAAAGATTTCGAGACCGAAAGGGAAAATGTGCGCAAGATCATAGGCCGTATTGGAGGAGTTCCCACCCCAAAAGCGAGGCTGGTAAATCTCAATCATTTTCAGTTCTGGATATTGTCGTCTCTGGAGTGGCGGCTTGATCAGGTCGATAAGAGGCTGAAGCAATTGCTCGGAAAGAACAATAATGGATGAGAAATTTATGTTAAAGGCGATAGAGGAGGGGCGTTCCGGATCAAGTGCCGGTGCTGGCGGGCCTTTTGGCGTAGTTATAGTGAAAAATGGCGAAATAATTGCCGCAACGCATAATACGGTTTTAAAAGATAACGATCCCACCCAGCACGCGGAAATAAAAGCGATATCTACCGCATCCAAAAAACTGTCAAATTATGATCTTTCGGGATGCGAGATGTATTCTACGACCGAGCCCTGCCCGATGTGCTTTACGGCGATCCACTGGGCGCGTATCAGCCGCCTTTTTTACGGCACGGATATCGAAGACGTCAGAGAGCTCGGGTTCAATGAGCTCACGATACCTGCAGGCAGGATGAAAGAGATGGGAAATTCGCCCGTAGAGGTCCAGGGCGGATTTTTACGCAAAGAGTGCGAGGAATTATTGAAATATTGGGAGACCCTTCCTGATAAAAAAGTATATTAGCTCTTTTTTTCTCCATATATTGACAGCATGCGAACTTACAGGTATACTTTTTAGAAAATAATTCAAAAAGGAGAAAATATGTATAAAATGAGTCTGGCCACCGGCTCTCTGGTGCTTTTGGGATTTTTCCTGATCATGTTCGGGGTTATATTGAAGTTCTCGGGCTTAAACCTGCTTGAGCCGTTATTTTACAACATTGGCGGATATTTTGCGATGGCTAACACCTGTTTTCTTATCGCGCTGGTCGTTGAGAAATTTGATAAACCGAGCGAATAGGCAAGTTAGCCGAAAATACCCCTTTATAATATGTACTAACCCCGTATTATTGCAGAAATACGGGAAATCTCCATTTTTGCAATCTTTCCAGTAAACCTTTCTTGAAAAGAATCCCTGACTGTTGTATATTAATTTTATTAATTATATCAAGTGAGGCCCAAACTTATGGAGCAAAGCGACATAAGTTTGATAGCCGAACTTGACCCCGCCCTCTATGCTTTGTATTTGTGCACAGAGGGGTAAAAAGAAACAAACGAGTATTAGAAAAAACCCTGCTTCAATAAACAGCTTAGAGGGCGGGGTTTAATTCGCACATATGATTTACTCGCACTATCGTGTTCGTAAATCATGTGCTCATTAAAGGAGGTATGTATATGTCTCAGGGTATAACCGCGATAAATAAAAAAGTGGAGAAGGAAAGCGTTTTTGTGGAGGAACTTTTGGCCGAGATAAGAAAGGTGATCGTCGGACAGGATTATCTTGTCAAGCGCCTCTTGGTAGGGCTTCTCGCGAACGGCCATATGCTCATAGAAGGCGTTCCGGGCCTGGCAAAAACAATGTCTGTCCGAGTGCTTGCCGCGGCGATCGATACGAAATTCCAGAGGCTGCAATTTACGCCCGACCTATTGCCGGCGGACCTGACAGGGACCCTGGTGTATAACCCGAAAGAGAGCACCTTTACCACAAAGAAAGGGCCCATTTTTGCCAATATTATTCTTGCGGACGAGATCAACCGGGCGCCGGCAAAGGTGCAAAGCGCGCTTCT
>JBHIBX010000138.1:0-4133 GCA_046759285.1 Candidatus Omnitrophota bacterium | reverse complement strand
GCTTCCAGGGCCGTGGGGCAGGCGCTTAAGAAGAATCCGTACGCGCCGAAAGTGCCGTGCCACCGGGTTATAGCTTCAAGCGGGGCGATCGGAGGTTACTCCGGCGGACTTAAAAAGAAACGCGGACTCCTTGAGAAAGAAGGAATAAAATGCGATTGGTAGACACACATTGCCATCTTGATTTTCCGGATTATAAAGAGGGCCTTACGGAAGTCCTCGGAAGGGCCGAGGCAGCCGGTGTTGTCCGCGTAGTCGTTCCGGGAACGAACCTGGAGAGCAGCAAAAAGGCTGTGGAACTGGCGCTTAAGCATCCTTTATTGTTTGCCGCAATCGGTATACATCCGCATGAGGCCGATAAGGTGGATGAAGACGGGATACTGGAGCTGCGGAATCTGGCAATAGAGAGTGAAAGGATCGTTGCCCTGGGAGAGATAGGCCTTGATTACTACAAGGAGTATTCAAAGGCCGAGAATCAAAGGAAACTTTTCCGGGAGTGCCTAGTGATCGCGAAAGAACTGGACCTTCCGGTTATACTGCATAACCGGTCTGCCGATGATGATCTGGTGAGCATCCTGAAAGAAGTCGGATTTTCCGGCATGAAAGGCACGCTTCACTGTTTTTCAGGAGATAGAAAGCTTCTTCAGGAAGCGCTGGACCTCGGCATGTTCGTATCTTTCGCGGGGAATATAACTTTTGAGAAAGCCCAGAACCTCAGGGACATGGCCAAGTTCTTGCCGGTTGAAAGGCTGCTTCTTGAGACAGATTCTCCGTATATCTCTCCGGAGCCTGTCAGAGGCAAGAGGAACGAGCCGGCCAACGTCCGCCATCTTCTGGATGTATATTCTGAAGTTTACGGCCTTTCTTCCGAAGATATCGCAAGGACCACCACGCATAACGCGAATTATCTGTTCAGGCTGGGCATAGAAGAAAAAAGCAAAGTCGCATATTCCATAAGGGACTCTTTGTATCTTAATATCACTAACAGATGCACCAACAGGTGCACTTTCTGCACGCGTGATATTTCTAATTATGTCAAGGGGCATAATCTCAGGCTGGAGAGAGAGCCTACGCTGGAAGAGATAATCGCTGCGATCGGGGACCCCACCGAATATGAAGAAGTGGCGTTCTGCGGTTTTGGTGAGCCGGTATTGCGGCTGGACATTATAAAAAAAGTAGCTTCGTACATGAAAGAAAAGGGTGTGAAGGTAAGACTTATAACGAACGGCGAGGGGAACCTTATCTGCAGGAGGTCGATCGCGCCTGAACTTGCGGGGATTATTGACGAGGTTTCGGTCAGTTTAAATTCTCCGGACGAAGAATCATACGATAAGCTTTGCAGGCCGGTTTTCGGTAAGAAAGCTTATGGCGCTATCATGGATTTTATGAAGGAATGTAAAGGCGAGGGCATCGAAGTTGAAATAACGTGCCTCGACCTTGCGGGAGAGGGCGTTGCGGGATGCCGCCGCGTAGCCGAAGAGCTCGATGTAAAGTTCCGTCTCCGGCATTTTAACGTGGTCGGATGATCTTATGATCAATTTTCGCGAAATTATACGACAGAACAAATTATACACCGTCTTGGCGGCATTTATCATATTGTTAAATCTTGCTATTTTTGTGGCCAGGGTGTCGGAAAAAGAGGAGGCAGAAAAACCCGCAGCAGAACAGGTTACTGAAGAAGAAGTCCCTAAAGAAAAAAGGCTTCACTTTGATGAGGAGGAATATAAGGCGCGGCAGGAAAAAATAGAAGAGATGGCCAAGAAAGACCCGAAAATGTACTTGTTTCTGGGTCTCCTTAACCTGTTTATAATTTTTGTGATATTAATCGGCATCCTCCTGGACGGTTATTTTATAGGGCGATGGTTAAGGAAAAAGCCGCTCGAGATAACCACGAACCGGCCGGCTGATCCGCTTTGGACTATAGCAGATGTAGTGCGCGTGATACTGATATTTTTATCCTGCGGCTATTTGTTCGTGATCTTACAGGCCATTATTTCCAAGTGGGTCCCGCTCCTGCAGAACGAGAACTTCCGCATGGTCTTTGATACAGCCATGATGAACGTGGTCGGCATAAGCGTTATCCTGTATTTTATCGTCAAGAAATATAACCAGAATATCAGCGCCATAGGACTTACCATGAAACGTTTCTTTAGTAACGTTTTTTACGCGATGGTAGGTTACGTTTCGCTTGTCCCGGTTCTTTTGGTGGTGATGCTGCTTACGTTTGTCGTGACAAAGTGGCTCGCTTATAAACCGCCTGTCCAGCCCATTGTGCAGGTTTTTATGGAAGAGGAAAAGGCATCAATCCTTTGGATATCGTCGATCTTCGCGGCCGTATTTGGCCCCATAGCGGAGGAGATCTTCTTCCGCGGGTTCATGTACAGCGCGATCAAAAAGGCTTTCGGCATATTTTGGGCGATGATCATTACCTCGTCCATTTTTTCACTTCTTCATACGCATATTGTGGGGTTTCTTCCAATAATGCTGTTGGGTTTGCTCCTGGCCTATCTTTACGAGAAGACAGGGTCGCTCGTCTCTTCAATGGCAGTTCATATCGCGCATAACGTCGGGATGGTCGTCCTGGTGTTTCTTGCCAGAGGCATCGGAACCTAGAGAGGTATTATGAACGTTGAACCGATACGCTGGAAAAATAACAAAGTGGAGCTTATCGACCAGAGGCTTTTGCCCGCCAAAACGAAGTATGTGGCGTGTAACACGGCCGGGGACATGTTCACGGCTATAAGGGAAATGAAGATCCGGGGTGCCCCGGCGATCGGGATAGCCGGCGCTTACGGAGCGTATCTTGGCATAAGAAAAAGCAGCGCAAGGAATTTTGTCTCATTCAAAAGGGACCTGGATAAAACCGTAAGATATCTGGCCGGTGCTCGTCCTACGGCGCGCAACCTGTTCTGGGCCCTTGAACGCATAGCACAGGTCGTTGACGAAAACAAAGGCAGCAAAGTGGCAGACTTAAAACGGATAGTTTTAGATGAAGCCCATGCGATACTTGAGGAGGATACCAGGATCTGCAGGTCCATCGGGGATCACGGCGCAAAACTGATCCCGAAAAATTCAGCCGTTCTTACACATTGTAACGCGGGAGGCCTGGCGACGGGAGGATATGGCACAGCCCTTGGGGTTATTTTTTCAGCCAGAAAGAAAATAAGAAGAGTATACGCCGACGAAACACGCCCGCGTCTGCAAGGGGCGCGTCTTACGGCGTGGGAACTTATAAAAGAAAAAATACCCACGACGCTTATATCTGACAACATGGCAGCCGCGCTGATGGCCAAAAAAGAGTTCAATTTGATCGTGGTGGGAGCGGATCGCATAGCAGCTAACGGAGACACAGCGAATAAGGTGGGTACATACAATCTTGCAGTGCTTGCCAATTATCACAAGGTCCCGTTTTATGTCGCGGCGCCTGCCTCCACTTTTGATTTTTCTATATCCGATGGGTCTAAAATTCCCATAGAAGAGCGTTCTCCCTTGGAGGTCACAAAAATAGGCGGAGAATATATAACTCCGAAAAACATCGATGTCAGAAATCCGGCTTTTGATGTGACCCCGGCGAAACTTATCACCGCGATCATCACCGAGCGGGGAATAATAAAAAAGCCGAACAGGAAAAAGATAAGAAAAGTACTATGCGGGAAATAAAAATAATAGAAGGCATACGCAAGCGCGCAGGAAGGCCCGGAAAGCCTGTAAAAATAGGTATAGGAGACGATTGTGCGGTTCTTGAATTCGACAGAAAACAGCATCTTCTATGGGCATCCGACATGCTTGTGGAAGGAACGCATTTTGACGTAAAGAAATCCGGCTATAAAAGAATAGGTTACAAAGCTGTTGCTGTCAATATCAGCGATATCGCAGCAATGGGGGGCCTGCCCAGGTACGTTACAGTAAGCCTTGGAGCCCCTCCTAAAATAAAAGAGTCCGAGATCCGCAGCATCTACAGCGGGATCTTTAGTATTTGTAAAGATAACGGGATCAAAGTTATCGGAGGCGACACCGTTCGGTCAAGTAGTCTCGTTATTGACGTTTCCATAATCGGCACTGTCGAAAAGAAGCGCCTGGCCAGACGTTCCGGGGCCAAGCCGGGAGATATGGTATTGGTGACAGGACCGGTAAGG
>JBHIBX010000137.1:0-4135 GCA_046759285.1 Candidatus Omnitrophota bacterium | reverse complement strand
CCGCCCTCCGCATAAGCAATCACAGGCTTTCCATGGGCCTGCGCTTCTACCGGACCGATTCCGAAATCTTCTACTCCGGGAAAAACGAGTGCGCTGCACCGGGCGTAATACTTTCGAAGTTCTTCGTCATCTACCCAACCCGGAAACGAGATATTCCCATTGGATATCTTTTTCAGCTTCTCAAGATCCGTCCCTGTACCTATAACGACAAGGCGTCTGCCATTCTCGTTGAATGCCTCGACTGCAAGATCCACGCGCTTATAAGGCACCAGGGCAGAAACGACCAGGTAAAAACCTTCGTCATTATCCTCCTCTGCCAGACTTGTCCTTCGACTCTGCTCAGGACTAGTCTCCGCGGGGGGATAAATAACATCGGCATCCTTGTCGTAAATCCTTTTAATACGGCTTTTTACATTATCTGATATAGCTATGAAATAATCAATTCTTTTATTGGACGAGATATCCCACTTTTTGAGACGGTTTATGACCCTTTAAATGGCACAGCGCTTAAGAGTGTTCTCCACTTAGAAATATTCATCAAATAACGTCCATGAATATCTCATTGGGGTATAACAATAACATATATGAAGCGCTTCCGGAACGCTCCTAACGCCCTTAGCGACACAATGACTGGAACTGAGGACAAGATCGTATCCCGACAGATCAAAACTCTCTATCGCGGCCGGGAAAAGAGGCAAAAAACTGCGGTAGTTCTTCTCAATACCGGGAGCCTTCTGCAAAAAAGAGGTTCGGATATCCATGCCCTCTATGATCGGGGAAACGCTGCCCTTATTATGGAGAAGCGTGAATAAGGTAGCATCAGGGAAAAGCTCACAAAATACTTCCAGGCATTTCTCTCCGCCCCGCATGCCCGTAAGCCAATCATGGACTATTGCGATCTTTATGTTATTCATAATTATGGTAAATCTCCAGGGTCTGACGGGCAGCCCTCTCCCATGAAAATTGCTTGGCCCGATCGAGGCCAGCCTCTATCATACCCTTTCTAAGCTCATTATTAATTATTACATTATACACGGTATCGGCTATTTGTCCAATGTTAAGAGGAGAAACAGCAAGGCCAGCTTCGCCGGACACCTCTTGAAGGGACGAGGTCTCGGACACCACGGCAGGAGTGCCGCATTGCATGGCTTCAAGGACCGTAAGACCGAAGCCTTCGTATAAAGAAAGGTGAACAAGCACGTCAGCCAGGCCGTATAAAGCAACAAGATCATTTGAAGGGACTTCTCCAAGGTATTTTATACTTTCGTTCCCGCTAATGGCGTTTTTCAGGCGGTCCTCTTTTTTATCCCACCTGCCGGCTATTACAAGCTGCTCGGTAATACCCTTTTCCCTGAGCTTGTCATAGACTTTCAGAAGTCCGGAAATATTCTTATGGGGCTTTACGCTGCCCACATACAATATGATCTTGTCCGACAGGCCGTATTTTCCCCGGACCCCTTCCATCATGCTCTTGTCTTCCATCCTCCGGAACTGCTTACCTGCGGCTTCGTAGATCGTCGATATCTTCTCGCTATACTTTTTACCGAAGATCTTCCCGAGGTCGTTCCGCGTATTTTCAGAAACAGTGATTATTTTCGCGGCTTTTTTTAAAGCCATACCCATGACAAGCCGGGCATACCACCTTGCAACCGGGGAAGGCACCGACTCAGGAAACAAAAGATAAATAAGGTCATGAATGGTCACTACCATCTTCTTGCGGCAGAAAACAGGGACATTAAAGTGCGGAACGTGCACAAGGTCTATATCAGTCCTGTCGTAAGGGAAAGTCAGCTGCTCCTGGACCGAATAGATAGGCGCGCTCCATCTGACAATATGCGTGTTCGCGCTTGTAGCGACATCTTTGAGCAGCTCAGGATCCCCGTAAAGGATAAACTCATCCCCCGGGGCCTGCCTGGCAAGCTCGGGAAGAAGGCACTTTATATACTGCCCTATCCCCGGGTGTGTTATCATCCTCGCATCAAAACCAACCCTCATTACTTTTCCCTCTCAAAAATTACTACGCCGGGTGCTTCCGTGTCCGTTGCAAACCTGTGATATGTAAGATCGCCCGGGCGGTTCTCCCATTTAATGTCCGGATAGTTCAAAACATGTTTTTTGTATATTTGACTTACTTTAGTGTAATATTTGTTATCCAGCTTCTCGTGCCAGCCCCTCCTGAAAACGATCCATTCCGGCATGTGCTGGTCATCATAAACCTGCGAATTATCAACGGTAAGGCCTGAATAAAACATCACAGGGAGATCCCCGTATATTATTTTTACCGTATCCCCGGACCTCGCATTCTTCTCCAGAAACTTCACGATCCCCTCTATCGGACCATTATAGTCATGCGTTATTTCGTACAAGTATTTCGGTAAAAAGAAATTGGGTTTACCCATATTAAAAATGCCGGTTGAAACCGAAATCACCAGGAAAGCAATAAACACAACGCGGCTAAATCTGGCGAAACGCAAAAGTATCATGCCCTGCACGATCCCCAAAAGGGGTATAAAATAAACAAGGTACCTGAAATTCCTCTCTTCCGCAAAGGAAAATGCGGCTATGCTTATCGCCATAAAGGTGAAAACAAGCTTCAGGGTTTCTTTTTCGGGCGCACTCAGTTCGAAACTTATTTTTTTTCTCCAGACGGCCCGTATCGCGTAAAGGATGGCAAAAAACATGGCCGGAAAGATATATTTGTTTATCATCCTTATCTGGAATTCAAGACTTTTCCAGAGTCTTTCTCCTGAAATAGCGACCGTATGCGCGGAGCTGTTGGAATAGATCATCCAGGGTATGACCGCTGCCAGGACGACTATTCCGCCCAGGATCATCCTTGGCAGAACTTTTCTGTCAAAGGAAAAGAAAATATAATGCAGCGCCAGGGCGGCATACACAGGAACAGACATACCGTGCACTGTATATCCCAGCCCGGCAAGCCCGGCCGAAAAAAGCGCGAGGTCCATATTTGATCTATTCTCACGGAACCTTGTATAAAACAAGAGCACGAAGAGGATAAAAAAGACTGCCGGAGCGTAATACCGGCATTGCCTCATAAATAAAAGATACGGAATGGAAAATGTCATCAAAAAAGACGCGCAAAGCGCGATGAATCTCTGCCTGGTAAGTTTTAACGCGAGTAAATACAGCAAAAGCACGTTCACTACACCAAGAAGAGCGAAAGGAAGACGGGCCGCGAAAGTGCCGGCACCGAACATCCGGAAAGAAAATGCGGTTATATAAAACTGTATCCATGGATGGTAAAGCCATGCGTGGCCTTCGCCAAAGCCCGTCCTTATTGCCGGATTCACCAGATTCCCGCCGTCTAACGCTCTTGGGTAACCGTATTCCAGGATATTTTTAGCTAACACCGCGGTCTCTGCTTCATCCTGCCAAAGATACTGATTGCCAAGATTTGTAAAAATCAAAACCGCAGTTATGATTAAAAGTATGATTATCGGAATATGTTTTCTCATTCTTACCTACTGCCTATAACCTCATCAATAACCCTGCATGCTTCTTCCGCGTCCACTCCCGACAGGTCCTTACCTTTTCCCGGATAAATAATCCTGACGTTCCCACCTTTCGGGGCCCACTGCTCCGGATCGTTAACTCCACTGAAAAGGACTACGGTGGGTATATTTGCCGCAGCCGCAATATGAGCCGGGGCTGAATCCACCCCTATGAATATAGAAGCTCTGCTTAAAACCTGCCCTAAAACAGTAAGGCTGGTCTTACCTGAAAGATCTATGATTCCCGGGGTCTCGCCCCTGTCATCATCACCCCCTACCATGACCGGTTTAAGCTTTTTTTTATCCTGTAAATACCGCGCCACCTGAGCAAAACTGCCGGCCTCCCAGTTCTTGGTAAAATGTCCGGGAACAGCATGTAATACAGCATATTCCCCTTCGACGTCCGTCTCTTTTAAAAGAAGATCAGCCTCTCTGGCGTCTTCCCCTGAAAGGTACAACTTAATCTCGGGCGTCTGGGATTTTACGCCCAAGGGTTTTAATAGCGCCATATTCCTGCTGGTCTCATGCATTGTGTCCATGTAGGGGGCTTGGTGCGTAAGCATGAAACTTCCTCCGGTTATGCCGTAACCCAGTCTATATTTCACGCCCGCCAAAAACATCGC
>JBHIBX010000136.1:0-4145 GCA_046759285.1 Candidatus Omnitrophota bacterium | reverse complement strand
ATGTTTTTACGTAGAAATAAAAAATGGGCGCGGTAAAAAGAAGGCTGTCTATCAGATCAAGGACACCGCCGATACCGGCAAAATAAGAACCAGAATCCTTTACGCCGCAGTCTCTCTTGATAAGACTTTCCGCCAAGTCCCCCACCTGTCCGATCACCGCCATTAAAATACCCAGGAAAAAAAGGTGCAAAAAAGAAAATTCCGTCAGAAACATTCCCAGAATAAGCGCCATCAGCAGACTGAATATAATGCCTCCGATGGCCCCTTCTCTTGTTTTGTTTGGACTTATCCTGGGTATAAGCTCGTTTTTCCCGAATTTCCTTCCGATCACATACGCCCCCATGTCCGCGGTCTTGGTAACAAGTATAAGAAACATGACAAGGTTAGCGCCGTTATCCAGTAATTTTATTTTAACAAGAAAAGAAAAAAACCACCCTATATAGAAAAGGGCAAAAAGCGTAAGTCCTGTGCTGACAAGATGGTCACGGGCATTGTCGCGCCTTGCGAACTGAAGAGTGAAGGCAAACAGGCAAGCCGCTACTATCAAAAGCGGCTCCAGGTTCTTCAGACCCGGAAAGCTGTCGCCCATAAAAATCACGATCGGCAACAGTCCTCCTATAACAGCGCCGAAATATTTGTAAACGAAAATATTCCTTTTCTCGACCATCCGGAAAAATTCCATAAGCCCGGTGGTCACAAAAAGCACAACGACTAAACAGTACAGCCAATTGGGGATTAAATACACGATTGCCGTCATGGCCGCGACAAGCCCCAGCGCGACGAGCGTTCTTTTTACAAACTTATTTTCCGAATCTTCTTGACCGCTTTGCGTATTCATCAAGCGCTTTCTCCAGTTCTTTTTCGTTAAAATCCGGCCATAGCGTGTCTGTTACGTAGATCTCGGAATATGCCGCCTGCCATAAAAGAAAATTACTGAGGCGCATCTCGCCCCCGGTCCGGATTATCATGTCCGGATCGCAAAGATCCCCGGTGTATAGAAATTCTCTGAATCCTTTTTCATCAAGAGACGAGACATCCAGATCTTTTTCCTTCACTTTTTCAAAAACCGACTTTACAGCGTCGACTATCTCCTGCCTTGCCCCGTAATTAAGAGCGAATGTGACGGTCATACCGGTATTCTTGGATGATTTTTCCATGTACTTTGCCAGCTCATTGGCAATAGAGGAGGGGAACGCTTCTATCCTTCCGATCACGTTGATCCTGATATTGTTCGCGCAGAGTTTTTCAAAATTCGACTTCATACTCTCTTCGAACAAAGAAAGGAGGGTATCGACCTCGATTTTGGACCGCCTCCAGTTCTCAGTGGAAAAGGCATATAATGTAAGAGTTTCAATGCCTGACTTAGCGCAGGCTTTAATTACCTCTTCCAGGGCATCAAGCCCGGCACGATGTCCTCTTATTTTGGAAAGTTTTTTTTGCTCCGCCCATCTTCTATTGCCATCCATTATTATGGCAATATGCTTGGGGAGGGTCTTTGATTTTGGAATCATTTATTTCACAAAACTCTCTTTTGCGCCTTCGCTCACGTCCTCTTCGTATTCTTCCGCGTATTCTGGAAGGATAACGATCTCAACGCGGCGGTTTCTTGCTCTCCCCTCTTCCGTTGCGTTTGACGCTATTGGCCGGTGTTCGCCATATCCTGTTGCCGACATTTTCTCCGCGGGTATACCCTTGCTTTCCAGATAATGTAGGACGTTTGTCGCCCTGGCGGTTGAAAGTTCCCAGTTAGACGCCCAATTAGAATAAGTAATAGGCACGTTGTCAGAGTGACCCCTTATACCGATGTCCTTTTCAGGGACTTCCCTTTTTATCACCCTGGCCACTTTATCAAGAACGGGCAGGGCCCCGCGCTTCAGTTCCGCCTTCCCCGAATCAAAAAGGATATCATCGGACAGTATTATCTCCAGACTTCCCTCTCTCATCTTCAAAGAGACTTGTTTTCTGTCTATCTGACCCTTAAGTTTCTTCTCTAACTGCCGCTTTACTTCTTCGAATTCTTTTTGTTCTTTTCTCCGCTCTTTCTCGAGATCATCGACTTTCGACTGGAGCGCAAGGATCTTCTTCCTGCTGCGCGGACTCTGCTTGTAAAGGTTTACCGCGCATCCTGTTATCGTGAAACTAAACGCTACCAGAACTGCCAGTGCCGTTAAAGTGAAAAATTTTGATTTCATTTCTGCCTCCCTCCGCCCCGTTACACATTATCGGGATAAATAAATGTCTGTTTCCTGTTTTTGCCGACAGAGACCAGCATTATATCGGTCCCTATAAGCTCTTTTATTCTTTGCAGATAATTTTGCGCGTTTTCCGGAAGTTGCTCATAAGAAGTCATTTTCGAGGTGTCCTGTTGCCACCCCGGATGCTCTTCGTAAACGGGCTCGCAATCGTCCAGAAAACCCGGAATACCCGGTATGTTGTTATGCGACTTGCCGTTATATTTATATGCCGTGCATATTTTAATCTTTTCAAGTTCATCAAGAACGTCGAGCTTGGTGATTATGACTTTGTCTACTCCGTTGATATCAACGGAATTTTTCACGAGAACGCCGTCAAACCACCCGCATCTCCTCGCCCTTCCCGTGGTGGCCCCGAATTCGCCGCCTTTTTTTCTGATCACGTCCATCAGATCAGTCCCGAATTCGGTAGGAAACGGCCCTTCGCCGACTCTCGTGGTATATGCTTTGACAACGCCCAGAACCCTATCTACCCGGGAGGGGCCTATTCCCGCCCCCGTGCAGGCTCCACCGGCCGTTGCATTCGAGGAGGTCACGAACGGGTAGGTTCCATAATCAACATCAAGAAATGTTCCCTGCGCCCCTTCAAAAAGGATGTTCTCCCCTTTCTTCAGGGCCTCGTTAAGAAGCAAGATCGTATCGCAGACGTAATCCTTTAAGTAGTCGGCGTATTTCAGGTAATCCTGAAATATATCTTCTGCGGAAAAACCCTTGTAGCCATAAAGATCTTTAAAGATCGCATTCTTCTCCTCAATATTATTCTCCAGCCGGCTTTTAAAATATCCTTTATCGAAAAGTTCCCCTATGCGTATACCAACCCTTGCAACTTTATCTGCGTAACAGGGTCCGATACCCTTTTTTGTGGTCCCGATCTTTCCCTTTTTTCTTCTGGTTTCCCTGAGCTCATCAAGCTTGCGATGATACGGGAAAATGACGTGCGCTTTATCGCTTACTTTCAGGCGTCCATCGACGGATATTCCCTTGGATTTTAAAAGTTCTATCTCTTCTATGAGAGCCTTGGGATCGACGACAACGCCGTGACCTATGATACAGATCTTGCCCTCGTGCAATATGCCGGACGGCACCAAATGGAGCACATATTTATTGTCCTCTATCACGACCGTGTGTCCGGCATTGTTACCGCCTTGATATCTGGCGACATACCGGACGTCTTCGGTCAGGATATCAATGACTTTGCCTTTTCCCTCATCGCCCCATTGGGCTCCTACTAATACAGTTACTTGTTCCACTAACTACCTTCTTTCTGGCACGGAAGGCTGCGGCTGAGGCGTCTTTGGCGGAGTGTACACCCGAGGCGGCTCCGGCGGCGGTGACGGTGGACTCACCGGCTGCTGCGGAGGGCGCGGTATGCTCTGTATGCTCCGCATGAGCTGTTCCTGCTGTCGGATCTGCCTCAAAAGCCTTTCCGTATGGATCCTTGTGGCTTCGTGATTGATCCTTACAAACAAATTGTACAATTTCTTTTTGTCGAGATCTTCCAACTTGATCCGGGCGCCTTCTGAAGAAACATAATAGTACCCGGCTTCGCCCTTTGCGGTCTCGGCCCGCGAGAGGGCCGGGATAATATCAATGATCTGGGGATACACCTTGAGTCGCCGCTCAATGATCTCTATCATCTTTTCCTTCGAAATCGTTATTATTCTCTTTTTCTTCGGCAGAGCGGGTTTCTTCGGCGGAGCGGGTTTTTCAGGAACCTCTATTTCCTCTTCAACCTTGACCGGCGGCTCTACCTTAACCGGAACCAACGGTTCAACTTTAACCGGCGGTTTAACCTCGACCGGTGGAGCTTCTTTCTGAAAACGCGCCGAGACCCTCTCCCATAACCTGATAAGAAAACCTTTTTGTTTCTCGTCATTCGCTGGAATGGCGAGG
>JBHIBX010000135.1:0-4173 GCA_046759285.1 Candidatus Omnitrophota bacterium | reverse complement strand
CGGCTACATCCTTGTCGAGATGGGCCTGAACGACAAGACATGGTACCTGATAAAGAACACCATGGGGGTTACGGGGTTCGTCGGTTCCAAAACAAAGCCGGTGCCTTTGAAGGATGCAGAAGTCACCGAAATAATGGAACAGACAAAAGAGGTCAAGGCCAAGCCGGTCCCCAAGGTTGTCTTCAAAGCCGGTGAAGCGGTGAGGATAAAAGAGGGACCATTTAAGAATTTCTCGGGGACGATCGAAGAGACGAATCTTGAGAAAGGCAAGATAAAGGTGATGATTTCCATATTCGGCAGGGCAACGCCTGTGGAACTTGAAGCCTGGCAAGTCGAGAAAATATAGAGGTAGAAAATGGCGAAAAAGGTAAAAAGTCAGATAAAGCTCTTTTGTCCGGGCGGACAGGCAAACCCGGCGCCTCCGGTAGGTCCGGCGCTTGGACAGCACGGCCTTAACATTATGGAGTTTTGTAAGCAGTTTAACGAGAAGACGAAGGACAGACAGGGCCTTACCCTGCCCGTTGTCATAAGCGTTTACGAAGATAGAACGTTCTCCTTTATAATCAAGAGCCCCCCGGCAAGCGTTCTGCTTAAAAGAGCCGCCGGCATAGCAAAGGGAAGCGGCAACCCCAAGGCCGAGAAGGTCGGCAAGGTGACAATGGATCAGGTAAAAGAGATAGCGAAAGAGAAGAAAGAAGACCTCAATGCCGTGGATATGGATGCCGCGGTCAAGATCATCGCCGGATCAGCGAGAAGCATGGGCATAGAAGTCGAGGAAGAGAAATAATGGCTGGATTAACTAAGAGAAGAAAAGCGATAAACGAACTGGCTGATAAAAACAGGGAATACGATCTGGTAGAGGCCGTTTCGATACTGAAAAAAGCTCCCGAGACAAAGTTTGACCAAACGGTCGAAGTCTCAATAAAACTTAATCTTGAACAGTCCTCAACGCCTATCCGCGGGACGGTAAGCATGCCGCACGGCACAGGAAAGAAAGTCCGGATCGCGGTTTTTTGCAAAGGGAATTTTGAGGCACAGGCAAAAGAGGCGGGTGCGGAGTTCGTGGGCAGTGATGAACTGATAAAGAAAGTCTCGGACGGATGGTGCGATTTTGACGTCGCTGTTGCGACTCCGGACATGATGAAAGAGCTGGCAAGGCTCGGCAAGATCCTCGGTCCGCGCGGACTGATGCCCAACCCTAAGTCGGGCACGGTCACGACAGATATAGCCAAGGCGGTCAATGAGCTTCAGGCCGGCAAGATAGAGTATAGAATGGATAAACAGTCCGGAATAAAAGGGCCGGTCGGAAAATTGTCGTTTGAGGAGAACGCGCTTGTCGAAAATATCCGCGCCTTCATCAATGCTGTTATGAATTCCAGCCCTAAACTTCAGAGGATCCAGAACTGGAAATCCATAGCTATAAGTTCGACGATGGGCCCGGGCCTTAAGCTCGACAAAGGACAATTCAAGGTGTGAGGTAATATGGCGGAAAAATACGGAAAAAAAGTCAAAGAAGTGATGATAAAGGAGATGAAAAGCGTCTTCTCCGAAAATCCTGGATTTGTATTTTCAAGTTTTGAGAGAGTAAAAGCTACGGAGATGGACGCGCTTCGGAGAAAGCTCAAGCTTTCCGGCTCACAGTACCTGGTGCTCAAAAACCGCATAGGGAAGATAGCCCTGAAAGAGGCCGGGCTCGATGAGTTTTCAGGCCTCCTGGAGCAGAAGAATTCCGTCGGAATAGGCGTTATCAAGGACGATCCGGTAAAGATCGCGAAGGTTTTGATCGACTTTGCCAAGACCAACAAGGGCTTCAAGGTCGCGAATGGATATCTTGAAGGCCAGGTCATAACGTCTGAAAAGATAAAAGAGCTTTCGCAGCTTCCGGGCCGCGAACAGCTTATCGCTATGGTGCTTTCTGCAATGAACGCCCCGATAGCGGGTTTTGTGGGCGTGTTGTCGTCGCTTTTAAGGAATTTATGCAACGCGTTGAACGCGGTTAAAGAGAAAAAAGAAAAAGAAGGAAAATAAGGAGGATCGAAAATGGCAGAAGAAAAGAAAGAACAAGCAAAACCCGAAGAGCAGGCTGCGGAGAAGCCGGCCGAGGCTGCGGCGGAAGCCCCAAAGGCTGAAGAGAAGCCGGCCGAGGCTGCGGCGGAAGCCCCAAAGGCTGAAGAGAAGCCGAAAGTCCAGCTCTCAGAGAAGATGGAAGGCATAGTAAAGAACGTGGAAGAGATGTCCGTTCTCGAGCTTTCCGAACTCGTTAAGGCGCTTGAAGACAAGTTTGGCGTGAGCGCTGCAGCGCCAGTTGCCACAGTAGCAGCTGTTCCCGGTGCGGCAGGTGCGGCCGGAGCCGAAGAAGAGAAAAGCGTCTTCAGCGTTGTTCTTGCTGATGTCGGTTCCAACAAGATCCAGGTCATCAAGGAGATCAGAGCGCTGACAAGCCTGGGCCTTAAGGAAGCCAAGGACCTGGTCGAGTCCGCGCCAAAAGAGGTCAAGGGCGATGTCACAAAGGACGAGGCCGACAAGATGAAAAAGCAGCTGGAAGGCGCCGGCGCTAAAGTCGAGTTAAAGTAATTTTTAAAAAGCCAAAAGGGAGTGGTATCAAATGGCTGTAAAAATTCAGCGGCACAGTTACGCTAGACTGAAGGAGTCGTTAGAACTTCCGAATCTGGTCAAGATCCAGATCGATTCGTATGACGGTCTCCTGCAGCGTTTCGTTCCCAAGACGAAGAGGAAACATCGAGGCCTGGAAGCCCTGTTCAGCGACGTATTCCCGATTGCCAGCCAGGACGGCAAGTACAAGATGGAATACCTTTATTACGAACTGGGGCAGCCGAAGTATAGCGCGGAGGATTGCAAAGAACGGTCATTGACCTATTCTGCGCCTCTACGCATAAAACTGCGGCTGAAGCTCGAGACCGAGATGAAGGAACAGGAAGTTTACGTCTGCGATATTCCTCTGATGACGGAGCATGGGACGTTTATCATCAACGGTGACGAACGTGTTGTGGTAAACCAGCTTCACCGGTCACCCGGGATCTCTTTTGAAGAGACGGGCCAGCCCGCGGGAAAGAAAGTTTTTTCCGCGCGGATCATCCCGGACAGGGGCGCATGGATAGAGTTTCTGTTCGACCGGAGCGAGCTTTTGCATGTCTATATTGACCGCAAAAAGAAGTTCCTTGCCACGACGTTCTTGAGGATGTTCGGCCTCTCTAAGGACGAAGATATCCTTAAGGCTTTTGGCGGCATCGAAGAAATAAAACTGAGCCGTCAGAAACAGTGCGATGAGCTGGTCGGCAGGGTCCTGGCTGAAGACGTTATCGATGAGAGTACGGATTCCCTCATTGCTCAGCAGACCGAGAAGATCACTCCAACCGTTGCTTCTCGCATATGGAACAGCGGCGTCAGAGACCTGAAACTCCTCAGGAACGTGTCGAAAGAGGTAGTGCGGACCCTTGAGCACGACGGAACGAAAACAAAAGAAGAGGCCTACCTGGATATTTATCGCAGGCTGAGGCCCGGAGATCCTCCTACGCTGGAATCTGCCAAAGAACTTCTCGGGCAGATGTTCTTTGACAGCAAAAGATACGATCTGAGCTCAGTCGGCATCCGCATGATAAACAGAAAACTGGGGATGGACCGGCCATTGGACTCACGACTGCTGGATGCTGAAACCCTTGTTAGGGCGATAAATTACCTTATTGATATTAAAAATGCGACAAGAAACGTCGATGATATAGACCACCTGGGCAACCGCCGTGTAAGAAGCGTCGGGGAACAGCTTTCAAACCAGGTAAGGATGAGCCTGGCAAGAGTTGAAAGGGTCGCGAAAGAGAGGATGAGCGTCTACGAGATGGTTGAGGTCATGCCTCACAATCTCATAAACACCAAGCTTATAGCCAACGTTATTCACGATTTCTTTGCCCGCGGAAGGCTTTCACAATTCATGGACCAGACAAATCCGCTTGCCGAACTGACGCATTTAAGGCGTTTGAGTGCGCTGGGGCCGGGAGGTCTGAGCCGCGAAAGAGCCGGTTTTGAGGTCAGGGACGTTCATTATTCGCACTACGGAAGGCTATGCCCCATTGAGACCCCGGAAGGCCCCAATATTGGTCTGATAAATTCACTCAGCAGTTACGCCGGGGTGGATAGGTTCGGTTTTGTTGTTACCCC
>JBHIBX010000134.1:0-4191 GCA_046759285.1 Candidatus Omnitrophota bacterium | reverse complement strand
CTGTATTCAGGAAAAAGCCTATTCATGAAGGTTTTGTAGTGACAGGGTTGATCTTTCCGCTGGTACTTCCTCCCACTGTTCCTTTATGGATGGTAGCGTTGGGTGTCGCATTTGGAGTATTTTTTGGCAAGGAAGCATTTGGCGGGACGGGAAGGAACATCTTTAATCCCGCTTTGGTAGGCAGGGTTTTCCTCAGCATGGCATTTCCTGAATATTTTGCTACCATGTGGCAAAAACCTTTTACGGCGGGATTAGGAGGTTTTGTTAAGTATGCGCCCGACGCGATAACCAGCGCCTCGCCCCTTATAAATTTCAAATCCGCCCATATTTTAACCGACTACTCTTCGCTGCTTTTTGGGGGCGCTCCGGGATCAATAGGTGAGACGTTCAGGATAGGCATTATTGTGGGAGGAATTATACTTGTGCTTGTTAAAATAGCTGACTGGAGGATTCCGCTGTCGTTTATTTTAAGCGCCTTTGTCTTCTCTCTGGCGGGACATATGCTTTCTCCGCAGGAATTTGCTCCGCCTTTGTTTCAGTTTTTAACAGGAGGGCTCCTGTTCGGAGCTTTTTTTATGGCGACAGATCCTGTAACGTCACCCCTCACCCTGGAGGGAAAATGGATATACGGGGCCTTGCTGGGGATACTGACTATTTTGATCAGGGGACTTACGGGTTTTGTGGAAGGGGTTATGTTTGCTATTCTTTTGATGAATGCCGCGGCGCCTTTCATCGATAATATAATAATAAACCTTAAATTTAAGGCTGTTGTGGCTGAATAAACAGGAATTATGATCAAAAAACTTAAAGATGTCTTATTTATTCTTATTTTGGGAAGCGTATGCACTGGGCTGCTATTGGGCGTGAAAAGCTATACCTACCCTGTAATAGCCCGACACGAAGAACGCACGCTTAAAGCTACTATCCTGGACGCGGCCGGTGTAGCGTATACTTCCGATACTCTTAAGGAAGATTTCAAAAAAAATATAAGGATAAGGTCAGAAAATGGCTTCGTCTATTATTTGACGCCGGATAATTTTTACGTATTTGAGTTTGAGGGCAGGGGGTTGTGGGGGTTAATAAAAGGAGTGGTGACCTTGAATAAAGATCTAGAGACCATCGAGAGTATAAAGATCATTTCACAGGAAGAGACCCCCGGACTTGGAGGGCGCATAGAAGAAGAAGGTTTTCTCGCGCAGTTTAAAAAGAAAAAAGTCTCACCCATGCTGGAGCTTGTCTTGCGCAGAAAAGCTACCAAAATCAACGAGATCGATGCAATAAGCGGAGCGTCGATTTCATCTCGCGCCCTGATCGACACGATAAATGAATCCGTAGAGGATTTCCGGAAAAAGGCAGGTAAATGATATGCGTATAAGCAGACTCTTTTATACTCGCGTCTATCGTATTTTCAGTAAGGGATTTTTCAAGGAAAACACCATTTGCTGTCAGCTGCTGGGGCTGTGTTCCGCTTTGGCTGTAAGCAACAAGGTAGAGAATGCCCTGGCCATGGGTCTGGGGGTTATATTCGTCCTTGTGCTTTCTTCTTTTGTGGTCTCTCTCTTGAGAGGATTTATACCGCCACAGTATCGGATTATTACTTATATGGTCATTATATCGACACTGGTCATTTTCGTCGATCAGTTCTTGAGGGCGTACTTTCCCCTGATCAGCAAGCAGCTTGGTCCTTATGTGGCCCTTATTATTACCAACTGTATTATCATGGGGAGGCAGGAAGCATTTGCCGGCAAGAATCCTACAGGATATTCTATTATTGATGCTCTCGGCAATGGTTTCAGCTATACATACTCGCTTGTGATAATCGCGTCGGTACGGGAAATCCTGGCCTTCGGTACATTTTTTAATATAACCGTTATGCCTCAGGAGTTTAAACACTGGGTTGTGATGGCGATGGCACCGGGGGCATTTTTCCTATTAGCACTTTACATCTGGGCCTTCAGGATAACCGCAAAACTGCAACCGGAAAAGGAGTTTTGAGGTGGATTTACATCTGAATCCTTTTACTATTTTTATGGCGGCGATTCTTACCCATAATATAGCTCTTACGTATTTATTGGGGATGTGTCCGCTTCTCGCGATGTCGCGACATATTAACACTGCCATGGGCATGGGGATCGCAGTTATCTTTGTCATATCTCTTACGGCGATTATAAGCTGGAATTTGTACCATTTCATTCTCATTCCCACAGGTTCAGAGATCATGGCGTATTTAATTTTTATTATTGTAATAGCGAGCGCTGTCCAGCTTTTGGAGATGGTCATTGAAAAGTTTTTTCCCCGCCTGCAGAGTTCTTTCGGTATATTTCTGCCACTTATCACTGTCAATTGCACTATCCTGGCGGTTTCATTGTTTATGGTGTTAAGAACATATACTTTTTGGCAAACGGTATTTTTTGCTTTCGGTTCGGGAATTGGGTGGGCATTGGCAATAACTATTATCGCCTCGGTTCGCGAGAAGATACGCATGGTCTCCGATGTACCTGATGGATTGAAAGGGGCGGGGATCACTATGATTATCGCGGGGATTTTGGCCCTGGCTTTTATGGGTTTTTCCGGGATGGTCAGTATTCAATGAGGGTATAATGAGTACTTTTTTCGTAATAAATGGAATATTGCTGGTCATTGCTCTTCTCCTTCTTTTGGCTGAACGTTTTTTAGTGACCTATGGAGAGTGTGAACTTACCCTGAACGGCGAAAAAACGTTTAGTGTAATGGGAGGAGATAGCCTTTTAAACTATCTTAACACCCAAAAGGTTTTTATACCTTCTGCCTGCGGGGGAAAAGCTACCTGTGGTTTCTGCAAGGTCAAGGTCTTAAGCGGAGGAGGCAGTATTTTGCCGACAGAGGAAGTGTACGTGACCAAGAAGGAAATGGAAGAAGGGGTGCGTCTGGCCTGCCAGGTAAAGGTAAAAAAAGATGTAGAGATCTTTATACCCGAGTATTTACTTGGGGCTGAGGAGTTTGGGGCTGCCGTCACGGATCTTGTCGAGGTAACTCACGATATAAAACTGGTGCGCCTGGCGATTTTAAAGAAAACGATAAACTTTAAACCCGGCCAGTATATACAATTTGAAATACCGGGGACGGATGAGTACCGCGCCTATTCCGTGGCGAGTTCACCGGAAGATAAGAAGAGCCTTGATCTTGTTATACGGCTTGTTCCCGGGGGTTTATGTTCGGCTTACGTGCATAAAGTCCTCGCTGTGGGCGATAAGGCTGTCTTTACTGAGCCTTTCGGTGATTTTTATCTTCGCGAAGAAAGCACGAAGGATATCGTGGCGATTGCCGGGGGATGCGGGATGGCGCCGATACGATCTATTCTTTACTATCTAGCGGCGAGGGGCATGCCGCGAAAGTTTTATTATTTCTTTGGCGCCCGCGGCACGCAGGATCTGTATTTTACCGAGGAACTAAGGGAATTGGAGAAAAAGTTTCCCAATTTTAAATATATTCCGGCTCTTTCCGAACCTACACCCCAAGACAAGTGGGAAGGGGAAGTAGGGCTTATTACCCAGGTAGCAGAAAAGTATTTAGACGAAAAAAGCGAAAAAGAAGCCTACCTGTGCGGTCCACCTCCGATGATCGATGCCGCAATAAAAGTTCTCACCAGAAAAGGCATAGATACAGAAAACATATTTTTCGATAAGTTTTAAACCGCCCCACTCTACGCCCTCTTGCTTAATTTGTTTTTAGAGGTTTTACATAGTATAATGAAGAAAAAAGAAGCTGTCGCAAAAACTATCTAAGAGGGAAAATGGCATGAAAGGAATTATTAAACAAATGCTAAAAAAAATATTAACACCCGAACAAAGAAGAACTATTAAGACAACGTGGAATTTTTGGATAGGGAAGAGAGCGGCAAATTCCGATATCGTGGGAAAGTGCAAGGAAGTGTGTGCTGCCCCCGACAACAAGTATATCCCAAGAGATAAAAATGCAGGGAAGATAATAGATAACAATTTAATAATGCATAACGGTCTAAAGGTTAGAATGGGTGAGTTTGCATACTACGGCGATTTTGCAAAGATTGTTTTGACAACAAATAAAGGGGTACACGAACCACAACAAGAAAGAATATTTAAAGAGGTTCTTAAATATATTCCTGAGGGCGGAACAATGATCGAGTTGGGATCATATTGGGCATTTTATTCAATGTGGTTCAAAAAAGAAATA
>JBHIBX010000133.1:0-4256 GCA_046759285.1 Candidatus Omnitrophota bacterium | reverse complement strand
ATTTCAACCGCGATCTCCTCCGGAGTAGGCTCTCTTCCGTTTCTTTGGACCAGGGCCCGCGAAGCCCTTACCAGCTTATTTATGGTTTCGGTCATGTGCACGGGTATACGAATGGTCCTTGACTGGTCGGCTATTGAGCGCGTTATCGCCTGTCTTATCCACCATGTCGCGTACGTGCTGAACTTATAGCCCCTCTCGTATTCAAACTTGTCCACCGCTTTCATAAGGCCCATATTTCCTTCCTGGATCAGATCCAGGAAGGAAAGCCCGCGGTTAGTATATTTTTTCGCTATGCTGACAACGAGGCGCAGGTTGGCCGCTACAAGTTCTTTCTTGGCTTTGGTATAATCCTCCTCGATCAGCGTTATCTCTTCCAGGTCTTCCAGGAGCTGGTCCGCCGGGCCTCCGACCTTTCTTGCCACTTTCCTTAACTGACTTTGAGCTTCCTTAAGCTCCCTTCTTTTTCGAGTCTTCTTGAGCCTGACTATCCTGCTGTGATATCTCCTGCCTTCCTCCATCAGTTTTATTATCTCGTCCGCCACTTTTTCTGCAAGTGCTACAGCAACCTTCAGCTTGCCCATAAGCACCAGGACCGTGTCTTTTTTCTTGGAAAGCCTGATTCTCTTTATGAGCTGGCGTTTACGTTTCTCAAGCCTGTTAAGATCCGCGCTGGGTTCGATATCGAGAACATCGTCAAGGTTATATTCGTTGTCGAAGGCGTCTTCGATAGCCTCCAGCATCATTTCCCTGCCAAGCTTTATCCTGAATACGATCTCCTTAAAGTCTTTTTCTTTCTTCTTTATCCGCTCCGCAAGCTCAAGCTCTTCGTCGCGGCTGAGAAGCGGGATCTGGCCCATCTGCTTCAGGTACATCTTAACGGGGTCGTCGATCTGGACAAACTTGCGCGTCGTGAGTTTCTTTTGATCGCTTTTCACAACAAGAGGTATTCTCTCCAGCTCCTCTTCTGACTCGATGACTTTTATATCCGCGCTGTGAAGGGCTGTAAACACTTCGTCTATCTCTTCCGAAGAGCTGACTTCCTCCGGCAGAATCTCGTTTACCTCGTCATAGCTGAGGTATCCCTTATCCTTTCCCGCCCTGATCAGTTTGCGGACGATAGCAGACTTACTGCTTTCTGCCTCTTCCGGCGTAGGCTCGGCCTCAGGAAGCTCTTTTTTCCCGACCCTCTTCTTTTTCTTTTTCTTGGGTTTCTTTGTCTTTCTGCCCCGGGGCATGGTCACATCACCCTCTCTTTATGGATCTTATTGATCTTTTCCAATAGATCCCTTATCTCGCTATCATTATTTGATTCCTGGGCTTTTTTCAGTTGAAGTGTCAGAGCTTTAAGCTTCTCCTCCCTGTTCTCCCTGCGAACACACAGAATGCAGTCCTCAAGAGCCCTTTCCTTGTTCTGTGTGATATCGGCCTTGGCAACCGCCTGCATAACGGCCGCTTTGAGGTTTTCCTCTTTTTCAAAACGGCCCATTAGTTTTCCAAGATTGATCTCATCCTCTTTTTGAAAAAGAGTCTCGACAATATCCAGGACCTTCCGCACACTCTTGTCGCGGAACATATTCAAACCAAGCTCGCTCTTTATCGCATTAAAGGTCTTCTTATCCAAGAACGCCAGTCCCAACAGATGGATTTCGCTATTCGCGTAATTGTTCGAACCAAGATCCACTTTGGCTTCCGAAGCGTAATTATAAGAATAGTCCGGTTTTACCTTTCCCATCTCATACCTCAGCGAAGCCTCGTGTATCTCAAGCCTTTCAGCGAGTTTCTTGAGGTAGTCGGACTGAATAACCATGTTTTCGACTTTAGATATTGTCGGAAGCAGTTCGTCAACGATCCCGCCTATATTGTTTGCGCCAAGTTTTTCAATCAATAGATCAAGTTTGTAATCAAACAGGTCCTTTGCCTTTTTAACAATGTCTTCGAACTTTTCTTTTCCGTTTTTCCTCACAAAACTGTCCGGGTCTTCCCCCTTTGGCAAAGTTGCTATCCTTACATTCATGCCGCCTTCGATAAGGATATCAAGCCCGCGGAGGCTCGCGGCCTCTCCCGCCTGATCCGAGTCAAAGACCATCACGGCGGTATTGGTATATTTCTTGAGCATGCTGACCTGTCTCGGCGTAAGGGCCGTCCCTGAAGTAGCCACAATGTTTGTGACCCCGTACTGGAACGGTATAATCACGTCCATGTATCCCTCAACGATAACAGCGTACCTTTTTTCCCGTATACCCCTCTTGCTGAAATTCAGCCCATAAAGAACATTACTCTTGTTATAGATCGCAGTCTCCGGCGAATTTATGTATTTGGGAAGGGAGTCGTCCATGACCCTCGCCCCGAAAGCAACAATATGCCCTCTCTCGTTAAAGATCGGGAAGGTTATCCTGTTGCGGAACCTGTCATAATCCCCTTTTCCTTTTTCACTTCTTATGGTCAGTCCGGCTTTTCTTAAAAGATCCGTGGATATTTTTTTGCCCTCACAGTACCTCCTGAACGATTCCCACTCATCCGGCGCGCAGCCGACCCTGAATTCACTCAGCGTGCCGGTATCGAATCCGCGTTTTGTCAGGTATTCAAACGCGTTCTTGCCTTTCCCGCTCCTGAGGTAGTTCTGGTAAAAAGTAGCGGCAACCGTGTTGATCTCGTAAAGGCGGGCGCCCAGGGAAGGCGCCTCACCGGTTTCTTTTTCATATCTCGGAAGCTCCACCCCCGCCTTGGCGGCCAGCATCTTCACCGCCTCGGGGAAATCCATATTCTCATATTTCATGACGAAGCCGATGACATTCCCTCCGGCGCCGCATCCGAAACAATGGTATATCTGCTTGTCCGGACTGACTGTAAAAGAAGGAGTCTTTTCGTTATGAAAGGGACAGTTCGTCTTGAAGTTCCTTCCCGCTTTTTTCAAGTGGATATAGCCTGAGACGACTTCGACGATATCAGTCCTGTCAAGTATCTGGTCGATTGTCTCCTGAGGAATTTTTCCCATATCTATCTTCTGAACCTTTTAAATCCCGAGCACTCTATAAACTTCAGCTTACCTTTCTTTTCCACCTCGTCGAACAAGAGGTTCAGCCCAAGGTTGTCGCTTGATATATGGCCGGCTATCACGTAGTTTATAAATTCCGACTTTGCCACTTTAAAGCCCGATTCCTTGCAATGCATTCCGACGATCGTCTTCACGCCCGACTGTGAAAGCCGCGCGAACATCTTATCCGGACCTGAGGTGCCTCCCGTCATATCGACAAATATCTTTTCCGCATCGCTCGTTTCGTCCCCGATCAATATGTACGGTCCCGCGTTCGCTTTCATGGAATTTTTGTATTCGGGTATGCCTTTCAAAATGCTCAATACGTTTTTCAGCTTTTTGGGTTTCTTTTTGTCGAAAAGCTTCTGGAGATAACTTGCCACACAGTTGTCGGCAACGGTATGGATGCACATAAGCGGAATGCCGAGCAGCTTTGCCGCGTCTAAGGCGCGTGTGTGATTCGCCGACGAAACGCCCCGGGCAACCTGCTCCATGCGTTCCTTCATTATGCCCTCCGCTATCTCCCTGGTAAAACCGTACTTTTCCCAGATCCCGGGCTGAATATCCATTACTTTATGCAGCTGGGCAAAAGCCTTTCCCGAAGGATGATGGGAAATAACCAGGTCGATTTTCTTTCCTTTCTCACGAAGCCTGTCGGCCAACATCAGCTCTGAAACACCGATGTCTATGCCTACCATCACATTCTTTACTTCCTCTTTACCGGAACCGTTCAATATGCGCGTGTCGGCATAAGGATTCTTGAGGGCTTCCTTGTCAAAGGTGCTTTTGTCAACACCTTTTGCTCTTTTATATTCTGCCCTTGCTTTCTTAAGACCTTCTTCGATAACTTTTTTTGAGCGCTGGTCTTCCTTCAGGGCTTTTTTTACGACAATTTCATAAATATTACGCAGTTTCATTTTCGCTCCTTTGCAAAAATTCTTTCAAGATTTCGCCTTTCGTGCGTTTTTTGGTGAGGCCAAAATGACCCGTCATCGAACTGTATATTTTCGCGTCCAGCTCGACAAAAAACATTCCTGTCTTGGACTGCTTTTTGACCGAATCCTGCAAAAATTCCATCGGTATGAGCAAAAGCAGCATGCCCATAAGTCCAAACATCAAGAAGGCCCGGAAAAAAGCAACCAGACCTCCGCCTATTCTTTCAATTACGGCGATCTCTTCTCCGGTAATGACGCTCGAAACTCTTTCCAATATCTTTATGCCG
>JBHIBX010000132.1:0-4257 GCA_046759285.1 Candidatus Omnitrophota bacterium | reverse complement strand
ACAGGCTTATTACGCTCTTTACCGGTGATTCTTCCATCAGGGAAGTTATACCATTCCCAAAGAACCAAAAGGGCATATCTCCTCTTTCGGGTGCGCCTTCAAATGTTTCGGAAGAGCAGCTTAAGGAGCTGGGATTAAAGCTGAGAAAATAAGGGGGAACAAATGATGAAAGTCCTCGCGATGCTCATAATAGTAAGTTTGATGTTATCCGGTTGTGGCACGACCAAGTTTGGGATTGAAAATGTGAAAATATACAAAACCAAAAGAGACCGGGTCGACCAGGCCATAAAAGGGAACCAGGGATATATCACGGGAGTGACTCCATCGGGACCGGTAGAGGAAAGGAAATCCCAAAGGACGCTGATAGTTATTGATATAGACGTGCCGGAGGATTTTTATCCGCTGTCTACGATCACGTCCATAGGTAAAGACCTGCCGGAGGGGGAGGAAGCAGCGCCTGCTGAGACAGAAGAAGAGATTACAGAAACAGAGGAAGAAACAATAAAGTAGATGAGCGAAATCACGATCAGACTTACAGATGATTCGGAAGCGCGAAGCCTTTTCGGCAAACACGATGAAAACCTTAAAAAGATAGAAAAGAACTTCAGCGTTAAAACGACGTTCCGTAATGGCGACCTGAAGCTTGCGGGAGAGGAAGAGCCCGGCCTGAAAAACGCGGGAAAAATAATAAACGAATTTCTCACCGTTATAAGAAAGGGAGGACACTTCTCGACCCGGGATATCGATTACGCCATAAAGAAAAGGGCCACCTCGGTCAAGCTGCACGATATTTACCTGGACAGGATAGAGGTGTTTTCTAAACGGGCTTACATCACGCCCAGGAGCGAGGGACAGAAGCGCTACATCGACGCGATACGCAGGGACGATATAGTTTTTGGCATCGGTCCGGCCGGGACCGGGAAAACTTATCTTGCTATGGCCATGGCGATCAATGCGCTTAAGAAAAACATCGTCTCCAGGATAATACTGACCAGGCCCGCAGTCGAAGCGGGGGAAAGCCTGGGCTACCTGCCCGGGGACATATACGAAAAGGTAAACCCGTATTTACGGCCGCTGTATGACGCGCTTTACGATATGGTCGAGCCGCATATGGCCAAAGACTATCTTGACAGGGGCATTATAGAGGTAGCGCCCCTGGCGTTTATGAGGGGAAGGACCCTGAACGATTCGTTTATCATACTGGACGAGGCGCAAAACTCGACCCCCGAACAGATGAAGATGTTCCTTACGCGTCTTGGGTTTGATTCAAAGACGGTCATAACCGGCGATATAACCCAGAGCGATCTTCCGAAGGGAAAGAAATCAGGCCTTATACATGTAAAATCGATCCTTGAAGACATCGAAGGTATAAGGTTCGTTGTACTGAAAGGGGAAGATGTCGTAAGACATGAGCTCGTCCAGAAGATCATAGAAATTTACAGACAGCATGCAGAAAAAGAGTCACAAGAATAAGGATTAAGTGATGAAGATCAGGCCTATATTCGAAGGTAACAAAAAGAAAAAACCCGAGCCTCAGAAAGCCGCACAAGCCCCTGCCCCGGGAAGACCCTCTTTCCTTAGCCTCGTTGTAAGAGTATTAACGCGCAAGGAAACGATATCTTTATTCCTGGTTGTGTTATTCCTGGCCGTGGCTCTTACAAGCGTGTTCATACGGCCACAACTCTACCAGAGAAAGGTGCACGAGGGGGATATTTCTCTCAAGGACGTGTACGCGCCTTATGATTTTACTTACTTCTGGGGGTTTAATGAGGAGCAAACAGAAGAAGCGAGAGAAACTGCTTCTAAAGCAGTCCCGTTCGTGGTCCGCCGGGATATAGGACTCGAAAGAGACACGCAATCCCGTCTCGAGAAATTTTTTGATGCTTTGGAAGAAGAAAAAGTCCGGGATGCTTCAATAGATGAGAAAGTTGCCGGCCTGAAGGAAAAAACGGGAACACCCGTGGAAGATAAAAGCCTTAAGGTGCTTCTTGGATACGAGGAGACGGAAAAACTCAGAGAAGGCACGTCGCGTGTGACGGACAATATTCTGGTCGTCGGCCTTATAAAAGAAAAGGATCTGGAGTTTTTAGAAAAGGGAAATGTTACAAAGGTCTCGATCCTTAACGAGGAAGACGGCACGGAGATAGAGCGCACTACGGAAGGGCTTTTGGATAAAAGTGAAGTCCAGAAAACAATAGGAGATTACGCCTCAAAACAGTTCCCGAAAGACAAAAAGATAAGACAGGCTGTTGAGGAGCTTGTTGCCAGGTATGCGGCGCTTAACCTGGAACTTGATGAAAAAAGAACGCTTTCCAGAAGAGAAGCAACCGTGAAAAAAGTTGCCCCGGTTTATAATGCCTGGTCCGTGAAGAAGAACGAGCTTATTATTGAGAAGGGTGAAAGAGTAAATGCGCGCCATATCGCGCAGCTGATGCAACTAAGAAGCGTCTTCAGGGAGGGCAAGCCCACGGCGTTTTTTGTGGGTATTTTGCTTCTTTTTCTGCTGCTTGCTCTGTATGCGTCTGTATACATGAAGTTTGTCCAGCAGGTGAACTTCCTGCAGCATCCAAAAGGATTGGCAATAGTTCTTTTAAATATGCTTTTCATGATAGTCGTGGCCGACGCTATTATTCGGGGTCCCCAGCCAAGTTATTTTATACCTCTGGCCAGCATGGCCATGGTGATCAAACTCCTTCTCGGGTTTAATCCGGCATTTTTGAGCGCAACTATCATGAGTATTTTAATTGCAGTGCTTGCCGGCGGAAAGGTCGAAGTAGCGCTTGTCCTTTTGACAGGCAGCTTGGCGGGAATGTACGCGATAAGGGACGCGCGCCGCCGCGCGACTATATTGTGGGCAGGTCTTCTGGTGGGGATTGCGAAACTCGTGGCTGTCATATGCGTGGACCTTGTAAACGGGATAGAGATGACGGTTGTTATAAAGGATGGTCTCTGGGGCATGTCCAGCGGCATTATCTCCGGGTTCATCGTCCTTGGCCTTTTGCCGCTTTTTGAACATTTTTTCAAGGTTCCGACCAATATCAGCTTATTGGAGCTTTCGGATCTCAACCATCCGATACTTAAAGAGCTTGCCATCGAGGCCCCCGGGACCTATCACCACAGTATACTGGTCGGTAACCTGGCCGAGGCCGCATGCGATAACATAGGAGCCAATAGTCTCCTGGCGCGTGTCGGATCATATTATCATGATATAGGAAAGATAGCCAAGGCGTCATATTACAGCGAGAATGAGATGGGCGCCGGCTCCAGACATGCGAAACTTACGCCTTCAATGAGTGCCCTTATCATAAGCAAACACGTGAAAGAAGGCCTGGAGGTGGCAAAGAAGTATAAACTCAATACCGCCATACTCGATTTTATTACCCAGCATCACGGTAACAGTCTGATATCGTTTTTTTACCAGAAGGCTCTTGAGAAGGCGGAAGGCGACGTTGTGCCCAAAGAGGAAAATTTCCGCTATCCGGGACCGAGGCCGCAGACCAAAGAAACCGCGATCGTGCTCCTGGCTGATGCGGTTGAAGCCGCCTCGAGAACGCTTGATGAACCTACACCCTCGAGCATCAGGAACCTGGTAAAAAAGATCATCAATAATAAATTTGTCGACGGACAACTGGACGAGTGTGACTTGACGCTCCAGGATATACACAAAATAGCCGAGAGCTTTTCCAGGGTCCTTATGGGCATCTTTCATACAAGACTGGATTATCCCGAAGAAGGGGAGGAAAAGAAAGAGAAAGCGCCGGATGCCGATAAAGATAAACTGCAAAAACCAAAACAGCAAGAGAAGGATTGACCTGGCAAGAATAGAAAAAGTCGCCAGGAAGACCCTGCGTCTTTTAAAAAAGACAAACGCGGAACTTAATGTAGTTTTTTTCAGCAATCAGAAGATACGCGCGATCAACCGGAAATACCTGAAAAAAGACACTTCAACGGACGTCATAGCATTTCCCGGGATCGGCTTAGGGGCAAGATTTCTAGGGGATATAGCGATTTCGACAGATAAGGCCGCCCAAAATGCAAAGGAATACGGGACGACTTTTTTAGAGGAAACCGCGCTTTACGTTATACACGGCATACTGCATCTTGTAGGGCACGATGACCGCGGTAAAAAGAAAGAAGCGGTCATGCGGAGAAAAGAAAATGAACTCTTTCAAAAAGCCAAGAAACTTCTTTAGCGGAGGATTTTTTGCCAGCGTGAACCTGGCGCTCGAAGGCATCATACATACGCTCAGGCACGAG
>JBHIBX010000131.1:0-4372 GCA_046759285.1 Candidatus Omnitrophota bacterium | reverse complement strand
TATCCCCCTTCTTCTTTGGATTAATAACCCCCTCAAGTTGTGTGGCCTTCGGCCACTGTCTGTGACGCGGGGGTGGGCTCCTTCTAAGCTCGCCTACTAGGCTTACGCGGTGTCCGCCCCCGCTTTGAGACCATTTATTGAAAAAACTTATAATCCATGTTATTGTGGTATACGGAGTTGGGATGAAGAAGATATTTGGATTCGCGGCGAAATACCTTTATGCGACTTTATCATGCCTGTATCTGTTCACGATCGGATATTTCTTTAAAAGGAACAGGGACCTGATATCTTTTATAGAATTATCGGGCATAACCCCGGATGATATTCCCGTACGAGTTCATTTTTTTGCTATCCCGAAAGGGAAAATAAGCTGATGAAGAAGGCAATTATAAAATTGATTGAAAAGTTTTTTATCCCCCATAGGTATGCCCCTTTCAGGAGGCATTTCGCTGGATTGGCGATGCAGCTGCTCGTTTATGCAAATATTCACAGAAACAGGAACCTTAGAACTAAGTTTATCATCTTTGGCTTGGGTAGGACAGGAAGCGCTCTCCTTGTAAGATTACTTGACCAAAACCCGGAAATTCAGTGCGATGGAGAAATGATACGGTTTCCGGTACTTTCCCCGAGTATTTTATTAACAGGCTCTCGCGATTTCTTTGAGGGAACAGGAAAAGGAAGTTCTGAATGGCCTTGAGATATGCAGAGTTGAATATGAAAAAGATTTATTGAAAGAGGAAAAACACCAGGAAACTGCGGACAGGGTTTGTGAATTTTTAGGCGTTTCAAGCTATCCTGTCTGCGCAAATACAGTAAAAGCGGTCCCGGATAATCTTGAAGAAGTGATTTCCAATTACGACGAAATGGGACAAAAACTTCGTAAAACCGGATTTGAAAAATATTTAACTTAGACATAAAATCCTACAAAGAGGCTATTGCTAGATGGATGAAAGGTGAAGGTTGCACTTTAAGGAAATTTTAGATAAAATCTAACAAACGCACATTTAAAGAGGGCCCGCGTAGCTCAGCTGGTAGAGCAAGGCATTCGTAATGCCTAGGTCAGTGGTTCGAATCCACCCGCGGGCTCCATCCTTCTTTATCTTCGGAATTCTATGGTTCGTTTTAGAGACGTCCTTTTCAAGAAAAATTTCTTCTCTCTCTGGTCCGGACAGATCATTTCCGAGTTTGGCGACAGGTTAAATCAGATGGCCCTCGTTTCGCTTATTTATTATAAGCATCCGGGATCGGTCATAGCCCTCGCGAAGCTTCTTTTCTTTATCATAATTCCGGTATTTGTAATAGGTCCTATAGCAGGAGTTTATGTCGACAGATGGGACCGCAAAAGGACCATGATCATATCCGATATACTGAGGGGAGTGCTGGTTCTTGCCATACCTGTTTTTGTGCACCTTGACATGATGATCCCGATTTACATACTGGTATTTCTTATTTTCTCCGCTACAAGATTTTTCCTTCCTTCCAAAATGTCTTTTATCCCGGCGATCGTTTCCGAGGAGAAACTTATGGTTGCCAACGCTCTGGCGAATACCACGCGCATGATAGCCACCGTCCTGGGTTTTGCCCTTGCGGGCCTCATCGTCAAATGGATAGGGCATATATGGGGATTTTATCTTAACAGCATAAGTTATTTTGTATCAGCAGCGTTTATCGCGGTAATCACGCCCAAAGAAAAACTCAAGGATGTCAAGGAAGAGATCCACATGACAAAACAGATCGTCGGCAAATCCATAAGAAGAAACTTCTGGGCCGAGATAATCGAGGGATTCAGCTATGTGTTCAGAAGGAGCCAGATGAAAGTAGTGGCCAGCACGCTCTTTTTGCTGATGGCGGGCGCTGGTTCGATTTTTTGCATCATTATAGTATTTATACAGGAGTCGTTCGGGTCAGTTACCGAGGATCTCGGGCTTTTTGGCGCTTTTCTGGGAGTTGGAGTATTTCTTGGGACGGTGGCATTTGGAAAGTATGGGCAGAAATTTTCCAAAATACGGTCCATTTTTGCCAGTCTTGCTCTCTCCGGGGCCGCGATCGTTCTTTTTGCTTTTTACGCGAAGGGGAGTCCGTCTCTGGGTATAGGAGGCTTCTTAATACTGCTGACCGGAGCTGCAATAGCGCCGGTACTGACGTGCACCACTACTTTGATCCATAATCTGATACCCGATGAAGCCAGGGGACGCATTTTCAGTTCAATGGAAGTCATTATTCACCTGGCCTTCATGATGTTTATGTTTTTTACGGCATATCTTGCGAAATTTATATCGAATTTCGCGATTCTGATTGTTTGCGGGGCAGTCTTTCTGTTTATTGGTGTGATGGGATGGTTCCTGGTCAGGACTTCTTAGCTTTTTTTCCGGAAGGATCGGGGATTATCCCCAGGCAGACGGAATGAGAACCGCAGAGCGGACAGCAGATGTTTTCCTCGCCGCGTTCGCCCCTGTACCACTTAGATTCACACGTCCAGTAGTTTTGGCACTTTTCGCAGCAGTGCAGCGTTTTAATCTTCCTTTTTGCCATAAAAACTCTCCGCATAATGATGATATAATGAAAAATGTGCTGTGTCAACGATAAATTAAATGTGTACGGGCGGTCTCACGTTGACAAACAACTATTAATATGTTATGAATAATGAATCATTAGAGGTGAAGATGAAAATTTTAACGTTCCCGGGAGGGATACACCCTCAGTATGTCAAGGAGATTAGCATAAGAGAGCCTTTGCGGGAAGCTCCACTTCCCGATAGGGTTACCATACCTCTGTCTCAGCATATAGGAGCCCCAAATCAGCCCTTAGTAAAGAAAGGCGATCACGTCGAAGAGGGTCAGCTTCTGGGCAAGAGTGAGAGTTTTATCTCAAGCCCGGTGCATTCCCCGATATATGGCACCGTGTCGGACGTTAAAAAGACGGTTCACCCGACATTAAGCATTCCCGTTTTGTCTGTTTTTATCGAAAGGGACAAAGAGAAAGCGCCAAAGGAGTATACTGAAAGCAGCGGGGAACACCTCACCCCGCAGGACATTATCGAAAGAGTCAAGAATGCGGGTGTCGTGGGCATGGGGGGAGCCGCGTTTCCCACACATGTCAAGCTCGACGTCCCGGAAGGGAAAAAGATCGAGACGCTTATTATTAACGGGGCAGAATGCGAACCGTATCTTACCTGCGATCATTCGCTGATGACGCGCAGCACTCACGAGATCTTGAAGGGCGTGGCCCTGATCGCCAAAGTGCTCAAACCAAAAGAAATATTTATTGCTATAGAAGACAACAAAAAAGCGGCTTTATTTGCTTTTGAGAAAGCGATCAAAAAAGAAAAACTTCCTGAACTGTCCAACTTGGAGCTCATATTGCTTGAGACGAAGTATCCGCAGGGAGGCGAAAAACAGCTCATAAAGGCGATCGCGAAGCGCGAAGTTCCTCCTGAAAAACTTCCGCTCGACATAGGGTTTCTTGTGCAGAACGTGGGGACAGCAAAAGCGATCTATGATGCTGTTTGCCTGGACAAGCCATTGACAGAAAGAGTGATAACGATCTCGGGTGACTGCATGCACAGGCCAGGGAATTATGTCGTGAAACTCGGGACCACAATAAAGGATATCGCTGACCGGTACGGGCTTGAGTTTTTCAGGGCTCCGAAAAAAATTATCGTGGGAGGCCCCATGATGGGGTTTGCCCAGCATGATCCAGACGTGCCGATTGTTAAGGGGACCACGGGAATACTCTTCCTGTCGGAACACGACGCGAAGGAATTTGAGGAAGAGAAATGCATAAGGTGCGCCAAGTGTGTGGACGTCTGCCCCGTTAATTTGAGCCCGACAGAGATAATAAAGAACGTTCAGAAGGAAAACTGGGACAGTGTAGAACAGTTTTATATTGTGGACTGCATCGAATGCGGCGCCTGCGCTTATGCATGTCCGGCGAGGATCCCGCTTGTCCAGTATATAAAAGAAGGCAAGTTCATATTGCAGAGAAGACGTAAGAAATGAAGAAATTAACGATCACAGCGTCGCCCCATGTTTTTTCGCCTATGGACACCCGGTACCTGATGAAGGGCGTTATGAAGGCCCTCGTGCCAGCGGTGGTCGCGAGCCTTTATTTTTTCAGGTGGCGTGCTTTGCTGGTCATGCTGACCGCGGTCCTTGGGTGCATTGTTACCGAATACGTTCTGCAGAGGGCAAGGGGCAGGAAGATCGCGATAAATGATTTCAGCGGCGTGGTAACGGGGATACTTTTGGCGCTGGTCCTCCCTCCCTCGATACCGCTATGGATGGTTTTTATTGGAGCTGTTGTAGCTATAGGTCTTGGCAAGGAGACCTTCGGGGGGCTTGGGCATAACATATTCAACCCGGTGCTTTTAGCA
>JBHIBX010000130.1:0-4396 GCA_046759285.1 Candidatus Omnitrophota bacterium | reverse complement strand
ATCTATCTCCTCGGCAAAAAGACCCAGCGGGCTTATGTGCTTCAGAACTTTTTGGTAGATGTTCTCGGCCTCCTCCACCCTTCCGGAGACAGCGAGAGCCTTTACCAGCCAGAAGGAACAGAGGATAAAGAACCCTTCGGAGCCGGGAAGCCCGTCATCCGAATTGTACCTGTAAACCAGATATCCATCCCTGGTGAGGTCCTTAAGGGTCGCGTCTATTGTTCCTTGCACCCGGGGATCATCTGCCGGCAGCAGTCCCATGATCGGGATAAGAAGGCTCGTCGCATCAAGCGTCTCCGAGCCGAACGATTGCACGAAACTATTAAGTTCAGCGCTGAATCCTTTATCAAGTATAGCGGTCTTGATGTCTTCCCGGGTCTTTTCCCACTTGCCGGAAAGGGGCTCGTTCTTCTTTTCTTGCGCCATCTTTATGGCCCTGTCGACCGCTACCCAGCACATCAGTTTCGAATAGACGTAATGGCGGCTCCCCCCTCTTACCTCCCATATGCCGGCGTCTTCAGTGTCCCATACCTCACACACGTAATCAGTGATCGTCTTTATGGAGTTCCAGACTTCTTCCGAGACATCTTTTCCGTAGCGGGTAGTTTCATAGATAGCGTTTATGAGCTCCCCGTATATATCGAGTTGTCTCTGCTTGGCTGCACCGTTACCTATTCTTACCGGCCTTGAATCCTTGTAGCCGGACAGGTTATCGAGGGTCTTTTCCTCAAGGTTTTCCTCCCCTCCCAGACCGTACATGATCTGTATCCGGGAAGGATGCTGGTCTTTTTTAATGATGTTCTCCACCCACTGGATGAAACGCTTCCCTTCTTCCAGGTGCCCTATATGATGCAGCGCCTGGATGGTGAAAGAGGCGTCCCTGATCCATGTATAACGGTAATCCCAGTTACGCACGCCGCCTATCTCTTCAGGGAGCGACGTTGTAGCCGCAGCCGCTATGGCCCCGCTTTCGGGGTTGGAGAGAAGTTTCAGGACCTGGCCGGAACGGACCACGAGGTCATGCCAGCTTCCCCGGAAGACATCTTTCGAGAGGATGCGGCTGGAGTCCCACTTCTTCCAGAAAGCTTTCAGCCGGTTTAAGAGGTCTTCACATTCATCTTCGGTGATAAATTTTTCCTGCCCGTATTGAAGCACGAGCCAGCGATAGTCCCCTTCCCGCATTTTAATATGACCGGAAGCCTCTTTATCGTTGATCTTTAGCGGGACAGACGACTGAAGGAAAAGCTGCTCTGGCCCCGCGGAAGCCAATATGCCGTTTTCTTTCTGCTTGAGTTCGGGCGAGCTTCTGGCGTAATCAAAACGGGGCTTGAAGCCTATATCAACAAGGATCTCGCCAGCGGTACATTCTATTTTTCTTAAAAGGATGGTGCTTTCTGTGGTCCCCCGCCGGAGCGGTTTCATGAAGTCAGTCACCACAGCCCTGCCTTCATCCGAAAGAAAGGTCGTTTTGAGGATATTGGAATCTTCCTCGTAACTCTGGGAGGATGTGTATTTTGATGCTGGACTTACCCGGAGGCTGCCCCCTTTATCCTCGTCCAAGATAGCCGCGAATACCGACGGAGATGAAAGATCCGGAAGGCAGAGCCAGTCCACCGAACCGTCGTTTCCTATAAAAGCGCAGGTTGCAAGATTGCCTATTATCCCGTAATCTTCTATATTTTTGAATTTTTGAGACATTATATGTGGTCTTAGTTTCCCAGCTCCAAAGGATGTCCGCCTTTACGCCAGTGCGCTTCTATCTCTTCAAGGGTTTTACCCTTTGTCTCGGGCACGAAAAACCACACGAAGAGCCACGTACCTATTGAAAGCGTTGCATACAGCCAAAAGGTCGCAGGTCTTCCGAGTCTGTTTATAAGGGTAAGGAATGTTATCCCTACGAGCAGGTTGGAGCCCCAGTTGAATACGGTAGCCGAACTCATCGCGATGCCACGCACCTTGAGCGGGTATATTTCCGAAATAAGAAGCCAGAAAACAGGCCCCATGCCTATGGCGAAAGAACCCACATACAGCATGAGACTCCCCGCGGCTATGGCGCCGATAACATCGGTAAGGCCGGTAAGCTTAAAAGACAGGCCGAGGAAGGCCAGGCTGGAAGTCATGCCGGCAAGACCTATCAAAAGAAGCGGTCTCCTTCCGATCCTGTCTACAAGCTGCATGGCAACGACCGTCATAATAACATTGACTATTCCCACTCCCACGGTAGCCAGTATAGCGGATGAAGCCGACTTGAATCCCGCTGACTGGAATATGGTCGGAGCGTAATAGATAACGGTGTTTATCCCTGTTACCTGCTGTAATATCGCAAGACCGACTCCCACTATAAGTGCCGGCCGGACAAAAGGGCCTAAGAGCTCCTTCCAGGAACCCCCCTGTGCGTTCAGGCTTTGCTGCACCTCGCTTATCTCGCTATCTACATCCTGGGTCTTTCGTATGCGCCGTAATACCTCTTTTGCCTTATCAACAAGAGAATGGCTTATCAGCCAGCGCGGGCTGGAAGGCATAAAGAACATGCCTATTCCCAGTACGGCCGCAGGTATGGCCGCAAAGGCAAGCATCCCCCGCCAGTTACCGGACTGGGCCAGACCGTATCCCACCAGGTACGATAAAACTATCCCGATCGTTACCGCAAGCTGGTTGAGCGATACCAGTTCCCCTCGGACTTTCGGGGGTGAGACTTCCGAGATATACATCGGCGCCGTGAAGGAAGCGACACCTATGGCCACGCCCACGAAGATCCTCCCGGCTATCAGCGTGGCTATATTCGGGGATATCGCGGTCCATATGGACCCTACGGCGAAGATTATAGCGGCGGTTATGATGGTCTTTCGTCTGCCGAAATAGTCGGCGAGCTTTCCGCCGAAAAAAGCTCCTAATACGGCTCCGGCCAATACGGCGCTTACCGTGATCTCTTCAAGCGTGGAGGATAGCATGAATTCTTTTTTTATGAAAAGTATAGCGCTTGAAATAACACCCGTGTCATAGCCGAAAAGCATGCCCCCTAGAGCGCTGATAGCTGCGGCGATAAAGACGAACGCGTGTCCCCTGCCCGTTGTTTTGATGTCTGAAGCGGCCACCGTCATAGTATGCCTCCTATCTTTAAACCGTTTTTAAAATTGAAGCTAAAGCTGTACCGGATTTTGAAGCTAAAACTGTACCCCTATTTTACAGCTTCAAAACCGGTTCTGCAAATTATAAAGTTCTTTATGCGAGAACCGGTTTTTTATTTATGCATGAACCGGGTTCCAGAGATAAAAAAAGTAGCTGAGGTTTAAACCTCGGCTACTTTTTAAAAAGATCCGGCCTCGCCCGGGATGATAAAAGTTAATCCTGACCCTTCATTACGCCATACTCTTCACCCATAAGAATGTGTTTATATGTAGTCATTTTGTGTCCATGGTCGGCGTCCAATCTCGTGAATATTTTATGTTTTGCCGGTGCCGTGATCTCAAACCCGGCCCCTTCCTGGAAAAGCATAACGAAATCAGACCCTCCGAAAAAGAAATTGCCGAGCATGTCGCCTTTCTTATGAATGGTTCCCGCTTTGACATTATCCTCAAAATTGACAGAAGACACCTGGGCCATACCCATGGGAATAAGTGCCACCAAGCCATATTCACCCGTATCCACTATTACATAACCATGGGTCTGGGTAAACTGCCAACCCGTCGTATCGAGCGGAATATATCTGCCTTTTTCCGGATTCCACGCCACCTCTAAAGCAACATTTTTCTCTATGATCCTCCTTTCCTTAACTGTTCCGCCGACAGCAAAATGATAGCGGTGGTAGTCATTTACATTCAGGAAAGTATGGGTAAGCACGCCATTGGCAAAGACATCCTTGTACTTACTGTCCTTACCAAGCAGATCATTGATATTGTAATAAGTTATAAGTTTGACTTTCAGTCCACCTCTTACCCGGATATTTGAATCTTTATCAATTGGCCATACCCCCTGGGGGACGGCATCAGCCGGTGAAACAACGACTGCCGGGTCGCCTGGCGAAGCAATAGGCCGTACATCAGGCGACTTTAAATATTTGCCGAAAAATTGGTTAAAGGTTTTCCAGTTAGACGGAGATTCATACCACCCTTTCTTTAAACCGAACTTCGGGTTGTTATAAAATTCCTGATAAGTTTTTTTGTTCCATGACTTTTCGGTGTCAAGGAACGCTCCCCAAGTCTTGGCAAACTTACGCAACCATGAGGAAAAAGGCGGGTAATACTGGATCGCATTCTTAAAGAGACCCTTTCCTTCTAATTCAGGCAGGGGCTGGTCAACCAGAAAATAGAAGTAACAGAGGCTTTGCAGTATTTGGTCACGTATGAGATCAGACGGGTTTTCAAGCACCGCCTGCGGGATGAGTTCTGATGCCGTA
>JBHIBX010000129.1:0-4418 GCA_046759285.1 Candidatus Omnitrophota bacterium | reverse complement strand
GAAGTCTCCCCAGAAAAGTTATAAGGGGGGTAAGCGAAAACATGCGCGTTATCGGATCGTGGATGGCCCGGTCGGGGTTCAGGGGGATCTTCGGAATGGATTTTGTCGTCAAAAAGGACACAGTGTACCCTGTCGAGATAAATCCCAGGTTTCAAAACTCTACAGGGCTTTATACTTCTCTTGAGAAATTTCAAGACAGACGTCACGGGACACTATTTCTGCTCCACATCGCTGAATTTCTACAGAAAGATGACAAGGTTATGAGGAAATACGTCAGGGATTTCCCGTTTGATGAGCTCATGCGCCCCTTGAAGGGGAGTCAGGTCATTCTGCATAACCGCCTGGAGCGAAACATCGTCACGGGGGACCTTAAGCCTGGAGTCTATAGAAAAGAAGGAAGGAAATTCGTTTTGCGGAAAGAAAGCGCTTCGATTGCTGATTGCCATGGCCGGGATGATGTGCTGGTGACATGCGCCGTGCCAAGGCGGTATTCGGTCATTGAGCCGAATGCGCCCATCTGCAAGATCCAGCTTCTTAGGGAAGCGCTTGAACCTGAAAGAAAGAGGATGCTCTCTCCGGATGTAAGGAGCATAGTTTCGAGAGTTTATACTAAACTCGGATTAAAAAGTGAAAGCGAAGTTGAGGTGACGGTGGCAGGATGATACAGCGCGATCCGAGATACTACATGACAGGACATATAGGAGAAGATCCCTATACCGCGCCATTCTATCTCAGGTCACTGGTATTCGACGGAAAAGAAGGGGACTTTAATACTCATCTTGTTGATTCTTTCAATAGTTTTATTGAAAAAAGTGATCTGTTTTCCGATCGACGTCTGGCCACTGATACGCCGGGAAATCTGCCTCCCGGCAAGATCATCGTCATCAACGCTTCCCATGATGACCTGCCCACGGCATATGAAACAGTCCGCATATTCGAACAGCTTTGCTCAGAAAGGGGATGGAAAACGCCGGTCATAGCGATCAATACGCGCGAAGAGCTGATGAATGAAGTGAATGAGGACCCGGCAAGCACGCTGGTCGTGAGCCAATGCGTGGATAAGAACGTTTATAATGTATCGCTAGCGGAAGAGCTGGAGAAGAAAGGGGTCGTGATTGTACCCGGCAAAGTGACCGCGCCGGGGAGCGTCTTTTCCGATAAGGACAGCACGTACAAGCTGTTCTCAGATGACGGCAAGGATTGGGGGAAGATCGCCAGATATAAGAAAATACCCGAAGAAGGGAAGAGCGTAAAGGAAGTTGTTAATGATATTTTTACGGCAGTCGACGAACTGCAAGGGGAAACCGGTGATGATACGTTTTTCGTCAAGCCCCACGAAGGCGGAGGGGGTCTTGGAGGATTCCGTATTACCAAAACCGATAAGGGTTATATAATCCCCGATCTTTCAAAGGTTTCAGGAGATGCTTCGGAGATCCAGCCGACCTATATTGATCTTGACGTATCCGATGAAGCGAAGCTTCGCGAACTTTTGTGGATATACCGCCTGTTTGCTTCCGACGAAAGGATGACGACGAATTATCTGCGCCTTGATCTTCCCATTGAGGGGGCTGATGACGCTACGGCCCTGAGGATCCTTAGAGAATATCTTGAAGGATGCGCGGAAAAACGCAGGAAAAAACTTGCGGAAATGGTGATGAAACCGCAGGAAGCGGAGGAAAAGCTGATTTCCGCCATACAGGTCTTTGAAGATAAGTTCAAAAGAAGATATACCCCCTTGGTAAACGAGCATATCGATTTCGGGCTTTGGGGGTTAAGGGCACACTACCGTCTTTCCAGCAAAGGCCCAAGGCTTGAGACTGTTTATCACAGGATCTTCCAGCTTGGGTTTACCGAAGAAGGGATAGGCTATCTTGGCGCGGATAATATTTCCAACAAACAGACGGGCGAGCTGGAAATACTTCGTCTCGGACCTATAAACAAGATAATGCTGGCGGCCATAGGGGGAGAAAAGACCCTTAACGAAATACTTCTTAAGGGAGCAGAGTCGCTGGTAAGTCTTGCAAAGCTTTTACCGGAAGAAGAAAAGAACCGCATACCGGTTCGTTTGCAGCTTGATCTGGCCACAGTCACACAGCGCATCGGCGAAGGAAACGCGGACACGGCAAGAGGAATGTGTCTCGCGTCGCGCTGGACGGAATTTGTCCGCAACACCCGAGGATGGCTTGAGGATAGCCTCATGTATTACGCCTGGAAGAAAAAACAGACCTGAAAAGGGAGTTTAACTTGAGTTCTATATGGTTAGTTATCATTGCTCTTATAGCGCTTATTCTCGCGTACTTTCTTTATGGAAACTTTATTGCGAGGAAAATCTTTCGGGCAGATCCCACTAATCCTGTCCCCAGCGAAGAATTAAAGGACGATGTCGATTACGTGCCCACGAACAAAGAAGTCCTGTTCGGCCACCATTTTGCATCCATCGCGGGGACCGGGCCGATTGTCGGCCCGGCCATAGCTATTATATGGGGGTGGGTCCCGGCGCTTGCCTGGATCATTCTGGGATCGATCTTCGCGGGCGCCGTGCACGATTACGCATCTTTGATCATGTCGACGAGAAACGACGGACTCTCCATCGGGGAATTATCAAGAAAAGTGATCAATTCCCGCGTCAGGATACTTTTTTTGTTCGTCATCCTTTTTTCCTTATGGATAGTGGTCGCGATTTTTGGAATGGTGATCGCCATGATATTCCGCATGTATCCGCAGTCAGTGTTTCCCGTGTGGATTCAGATCCCTATAGCAATGACTGTAGGATGGTTGGCTTATAGGAAAAATTTCAATATAACCATTATGTCTATTATCGCTGTTATTCTGATGTATATTTCGATAATCATAGGCGTCCATTTCCCTCTCAGCATGCCCGCTATAGGAGGATTAGCCCCCATGACCATTTGGATAATCCTGCTTTTTATATACGCTTTTATCGCGTCAGTTTTGCCCGTGTGGAGTCTTTTGCAGCCCCGCGATTACATAAATTCACATCAGCTTATTATAGGGCTTACGCTTCTTATACTCGGCGTGGCGTTCGCGCGTCCTCCGGTTGTAGCTCCCGCAATTCAATTTGCCCCCAAAGGAGCGCCGCCTATATTGCCGTTTTTATTCATAACTATCGCATGCGGTGCGATATCCGGATTCCACTCTCTTGTAAGTTCGGGTACGAGTTCCAAACAGCTTAAAAACGAGGAAGACATACATGTTATAGGATACGGCGGGATGCTTACAGAAGGACTTCTGGCAGTCTTGGTCATAGTAGCAGTCGCGGCAGGCATAGGGATGTACACGGAAGGCGACAGAGGCCAGATCCTGAGCGGATTTGCGGCATGGAACCATTATTATTCAAGCTGGGCCGTAGCCAAAGGCCTTACGGCGAAGGTGACGGCTTTTGTCAACGGAAGCGCCAATATGCTGACCAGCCTGGGTATCCCATTAAAGTACGGTTACGCGATCGTAGGGGTCCTTGTCGCGTCGTTCGCGGGAACGACGCTTGATACTGCCACGCGCGTGCAGCGTTACGTGGTCACGGAACTTGCTACGGATTATAAAATAAAAATTCTGCAGACAAGATATCCCGCCACAGCCCTGGCAGTAGGAGCGGCTGCGGCCCTGGCGTTCGCTCAAGGCGGGGGAAAGGGCGCGCTTATTCTCTGGCCTTTGTTCGGGACCAGTAACCAGCTTCTTGCAGGACTTGTCCTTCTTGTGGCGTCGATCTATCTCATAAAAAGGGAATCGAACGTGTGGCCTACGGCCGTGCCCATGTTCTTTATGGTGATCACATCGAGTTGGGCTTTGCTGATAAATATATGTCGCTTTTTCGCTTCAGGCGAATGGCACTTGGTTGTAATAGGGATTTTTATACTGGTTCTTGAGGGGTGGATGATCTTCGAGGCCGTGGGGTGTTTGGCCAGGAAGACGAAAGGGTGTAGAATATAAAGAACGCGCGCCCGTAGCTCAATCGGATAGAGTAACTGGCTTCGAACCAGTAAGTTGCAGGTTCGAGTCCTGCCGGGCGCGCCAGTCCCCAACCCCCTGCGATTTTGCTACTATGTTGTAGGGGTTTTTATATATAAATGAAAGACTTCTGCCAGTGAGGCAGAAGTTCGAGCCGACTTTTTTTAAGAAATCTCTCAAGGGCGGGGGATTTTCTTTCACGCTTCGCGTGTAATGAAAGTTTTTGAGATCTATAGTTATCTCAAAAATTTTCCTTTGCCAAGCGGCAGGACCTACCGGAGGTAAATATGAACAGATACTTTCTATATGCGCGCAAATCTACGGACGAAGAAGACCGTCAATTACTATCTCTTGATTCACAACTTAACGAATTGCGAGAGTTCGCCAAGCTTCAAAATCTGGAGATAATCGAGGAGTTCGTTGAAGCTAAAACGGCGAAGCAACCAGGAAGG
>JBHIBX010000128.1:0-4432 GCA_046759285.1 Candidatus Omnitrophota bacterium | reverse complement strand
CTAGCAAAGGAAGCAGCAGCGCAGCCTGAGTGAGCAATATGAAAAGATATATGTGGAGTCTTGAGGAGAGAGATTCGATAGAAGTAGAGGGTTAAGTCAGGGAAACAAAAAAAGAGGAGGATGATTATGGCTTTTTTACAAGTGAAAGATATTTTAAAACGCGCAGTAGAATTTCATAAAAAATTAATAGATTTTTATTCAAAAATAGAAAATGTTTCCGAGAAAGAAAGCGTTAAGCTACTGGTAGACTATATGGCAAGGCACGAGAGTATACTAAAAGATGAATTGAGTAAGATTTCAACAGAACAAGAGCAGCAATTACTTAATGAATGGGTGAAGTATGACCTTGAGCTTGTTGCTTGTCGTTGTTTTGAAAGTTTAAAGATCGATAAAAATAGCAGTGTTGATGATGTGATCGACGCAGGGCTTGAATTAAATCAGTGTTTGATCGATTATTATCATCATATGTCCGAAATAGCAGCGATGGAAGATATGAAAGCATTATTTGCAAATCTTGAAGTCATGGAGATAGCTGAGAAAAAGAAGTTAGCCAGGATGAGAGGGATGTAGACCGGGAGACACTAAACAAAGTCAATAAATTATGAAAGAACAAAATAAGCTTGGGATCTTCACTTTAGCGATGATCAATGTTGCGGCTGTGCTTTCACTGCGTAATCTTCCCCCATTGGCAGAATACGGTTACACCTTGATCTTTTATTTGACATTATCATGCATTTGCTTTTTTATTCCATCAGCCTTGGTTTCAGCTGAACTTGCTTCGGGGTGGCCTAAGAAGGGTGGTGTCTATCTATGGGTAAAAGAGGCGTTTGGCCCCGGATTGGGGGTTGTCGCTATCTTTATGCAGTGGATTGAAAATTTACCCTGGTTTCCCGCAGCTTTAGCCTTTGCAGCAGCAGCTCTTGCCTATATCTTTAATCCCGCATTGGCCGCTAATAAACTGTTTGTTATTTCGGTTATCTGGATATCACTCTGGGGGGCGACCTTTCTTAATTTTCGGGGAATGAGATTATCCGCGTTTTTAAGTTCTTCCGGAGTTATCTCCGGGACGATAATCCCCGGCGTTGTGATCATTGTTCTTGGAGTTATATATGTGGTTTCAGGTAAGCCTTTGGCGATAGCATTTTCACCCGGTTCACTTATTCCGAAATTGGGAAATTTAAATCAATTTATGTTGCTTGCCGGGATGATGATGGCGATCTCCGGCATGGAGATGTCCGCTGTTCACGTTACCGAAGTTGAAAATCCAAAGAAGAATTTTCCCAGGGCGATCTTTATAGCTTGTATGATAATCATTTTTCTAAGTGTTATGGGTTCTTTGTCTATTTCTGTAGTTATTCCGGTTAAAAATTTAAGTTTAAGCGCCGGGGTTTGCCAGGCGTTTGAAGATTTATTCAAAACACATGGCATGGGCTGGGTGACGCCGATAATATCGTTTCTTCTTGCATATGGGGCGTTTGCTATGGTTATAACTTGGATGGCGGGGCCGTCAAAAGGTGTCCGGGAAGTGGCAAAAGAAGGGTATCTTCCGAAATTTATGCAAAAGGAGAATAAATATGGAATGCCTACCGGTACTTTGATCGTACAGGCGGTTATTTCAACAATCCTTTCTTTAGCTGTTCTTTTTATGCCGACTGTGAGTGGTGCGTTCTGGATAATGAGCGCGCTGGCAGCCCAGCTTTATCTTGTTATGTACTTGCTTATGTTCGCGGCAGCTATTAAACTTCGTTATTCCCAGCCGGAAGTTGAAAGACCATATAAGATTCCCGGAGGGAAAGCAGGGATGTGGATAGTTTCGGGAGTAGCGTTTCTCACATCACTGTTTGTCATCATTTTCGGTTTTATACCTACGGAAACGGTTCGCAAAGCGGGAACAGCCGCTATGACCGCATATGTTGCATTCCTTCTTGTCGGACTAATTATTTTTATCGCGGTTCCTGTTCTCTTTTATCATAGGGCTAAAAGGAGGGTTATTTATGAAACTCAATGACATTGTTAATGGCGCGATCGGGCCGTTTGATCTTTATTGTGATGGTTATGGAAATGCCGGTTCGAGCGGACTGGGTTATATCTCTGTTTTGAAATTACAAACCGGGAAGGTCAAGGCTGATATGGACGTGGTCCTCGAGGGCATAGTTTCTTATGATCGTGCTGAATCACTGGGCGCTTATGTCGGGCAGATCAATATGGTTGCGGCATCTTCTTTTAATGGCTTGAATGGAGCTGTTTGGGGATACCATCTGGCGAAAAATGAATCAATTGCCGATGGGTCCATCAAGCCTTTATTCACAAAGAAAAGGAGTGATGGGGTCGATATCCCGGTATATTCGGTCGAACCACTGTTGGATGCGGGAAAACGCCTGTTTGGGACAAGCGGGGAGAGGAGGTTTCCGATCCTGCCGGGTGCCCATGTGAATTGTGCGGTCAAAGACCATACAGTAAAAGGCCCTACTTCCATCTGGAGCGCGATCGCGCTGGCTATAGCGGAAGACCGGGAAAAAGATTCCAACCTCTTTATCGAGGATGCCGGAGACGTTAAGGATATAACGAATGATGAAGAAAGAGTGGCCTATCTGGATCGCCTCATGCATAATATCGCCGTCAGCATCGTACGCTGCGGTGATGATTCAGGCGTAAAGTACAAGGAGATCTTTGTAGGGTATAAGACCGAATGGATTCCGGAAGGGCATGTAGGATGCGCTCTTACGTGCGCTCCTTATGTAGTGTTAGCGAAAAAAGCGGTTCCGGAAGGCAAACCCGCAGAAGCAATGCTTTCAATGACCATATCGGAATGGGAGGGAAAATTTGGTTTCAAGGAATAAGATCAGCATCCGTACCTTCGGTTGTCAGATGAATGATCGGGACTCGGAGCTCATTGCCGGAATGTTGAAGGAAAAAGGGCATGAGATCGTCGATAAAGCGGAGGACGCAAATATCATACTTTTCAATACCTGCAGTGTTCGCCAGCATGCCGAAGACAGGGTCATCGGAAATCTGCAAAAACTTGCTGCTCGCAAGAAAAAAGACCCGGACTTTAGAATAGGCATTCTTGGCTGCATGGCACAGCGCCGCGGAGATATGCTTTTTAAGGAATATTCTCAAGTGGACTTTGTGGTCGGTCCGAGCAATATCTACGACATCCCCGATCTTATAAACAAAGTTTTTGACTCAGAAAAAGTCCTTGCCGTTAACAACAAAAAACGCCCCAAAAAGAAAGTAAAATCCAAGCACCGCGAAGGGGTATTTTCGGCATTTGTGAATATCATGTACGGGTGCGATAATTTCTGCTCATATTGCATCGTCCCTTATGTCCGCGGAAGGGAGGTTTCCCGTCCCAAGAAAGATATAATCGACGAGGTCAAAGCGCTTGCAGATAAAGGCTTTAAGGAGATCACGCTTTTGGGGCAGAACGTCAATTCATACGGCAAGACCTTAAGCAGCAAAATTAGTTTTCCGGAGCTTTTAGATGCTGTTAACCAGGTCAAGGAAATAGAGCGCATACGGTTTACGACGAGCCACCCCAAAGACGCGGGAAAACCTCTTTTCAGGGCGATGCGCGATCTTGATAAGGTATGTGAGCATCTCCATCTGCCGCTTCAATCAGGTTCAGATAAGATGCTGGACCTGATGAACAGAAAATATAAATACGAAGATTACCGCAAAAAAATAGATCTTTTGCGAAGCATGATACCGGATGTTGGTATTAGTTCGGATATCATTGTAGGTTTTCCATCTGAAAAGGAAAGAGATTATCGAGCTACTTACAAAGCGATGGAAGAGATAGGGTATAATTCGGCATTTATTTTTAAGTACTCGCCACGTCCTCCCGCGCTTTCGTCTTGTTTGGTAGATGATGTTCCTTCTGAGGTCAAGAAAGAAAGGAACAATGAACTGCTGGCTCTTCAGAAGAAGATATCTCACGATAAGAACAGGGAAATGATAGGTACCGAGCAGGAGATCCTGGTGGAAGGTAAGAGCAGGATGTCCGATAAGGAGCTGGTCGGACGGACACGCAATAACACGCCCTGCGTTTTGCCGGGAGACATCGAGCTTTCCGGAAGACTTGTCCGTGTGCGGATTAAGGGCACGAGCCCCTCTACCCTTAAAGGAGAACTGTTTCAGACCACAGACAACAGACCACAGACAACAGAAAAAAGTCTGACGTCTGATGTCTGATGTCTGTAATCATGAAAGCTAAAGTAGTGTTTATAGTAGGTCCCACCTCATCAGGCAAAACCGAAGTTGCCGCCAAGCTTGCCCAAAAACTAAACGGAGAGATCATTTCCTGCGACTCCATGCAGATCTATAGGGATATGAATGTCATCACAAGAGCTCCAGGTGACGATCTTTTATTGAATATCCCTCATCATCTCGTCAAACAGATATCACCGGAAGAAGAGTATAGCGTTGCCAG
>JBHIBX010000127.1:0-4436 GCA_046759285.1 Candidatus Omnitrophota bacterium | reverse complement strand
GGTCAAGGAGCAGATAAAAGTTGCTGTGGGACAGAAACTTTCCTTCAAACAGGAAGATATCGAGTTCAAGGGCAGCGCCATAGAATGCCGCATAAACGCGGAAGACACGGAAAACGATTTCCGTCCTTCGCCCGGCAAGATATCTGCTTTATATATTCCGGGAGGGATCGGCGTCAGGGTGGATACGCATGTTTACGCCGGTTACCAGATATCGCCGTTTTACGACTCTATGATCGCCAAACTCATATCGTACGCCTCTACCCGGGACGAAGCGATAGAGATAATGCAAAGGGCCCTGGACGAATTTTTGGTGGAGCCGATAAAGACAACGGTTGATTTCCACAAGAGGGTATTGAGCGATTCGGATTTCATAAAAGGGACCGTATCGACTCATTTTGTCGATAAATTTTTCAAGAAAGCGGAAGAAAAATAAAGGGGGAGTCATGGTCTTCTTTAAAAAACTGGGAATTTTAGTTTATACGGTGTTGATGGTCGCAGCAGGAGCTTTATTTCTTTTGTTAGGCTTGAATGTTCTTTCGGCGGAACAGTGGACGGAGGCCCTGAACGCGCTTCAGGGGTCTGTATGCGTTCAGGCGACAGTAGGGGCGGTTGGTGGACTTTTTGTGCTTATCGGGATAACAGCGCCTTTCCGCCTGGCGAAGAAGATCAACGCCAACAGGATCATCGCTTTTCAGAATCCCGACGGCGAGGTGACTATATCACTTTCAGCGATCGAGGACTACATAAGAAAAATAGCCGGGGGTATACAGGATATCAAGGAGATCCGTTCGCGTGTAAGTTCAGGAAGAAAAGGCATAAACATTGTCTGTGACGTATCGATCCTACCCGGGGCGAACATACCGGAAGTGACGGAAAAAATGCAGGTAGCGGTCAAAAACAAGCTGAGCGGCATGCTTGGTGTGGAAGAGAGAATAAACATAAAGATGAACATAAACAAGATCGCGAAAGGAATAGTGGAACCGGAAGGCGCTATCGTCGAAGAAGAAGAGCCGCAGGTGCCTTTCAGGGGCCTCAGGTAAGATCTCCGGGAGGGGACATGGATGCCAAAGAGACCATAAAAAAGATTTTCGAAAACAGCATGGAAGTCAAGAAGGCCTTCGCCTCGGATGACGTTAACATGGACAAGGTTGCTGAAGCGGCACAGGCTCTTGTTGAGTGCAGCAAGCGCGGCGGCAAGGTCATAGTGTTCGGCAACGGGGGAAGCGCCGCCGATAGCCAGCACATGGCAGCGGAGTTTCTCGTGAGGTTCGAAAAGGAAAGAAAAAGCGTTCCTTGCATAGCTCTCAGCACGAACACTTCAACAATAACGGCGATGTCAAATGATTACAGTTTTGATAAGATCTTCAGCCGACAGGTTGAAGCGCTTGCCGAAGAGGGCGACGCCGTGGTCGCTATTTCCACAAGCGGCAATTCAGAGAACATCTTGGAAGGGGCAAAAGCCGCGTTGGACAAAAAAGTACCGGTGATCGCCTTGACCGGAAACACCGGCGGCGAGTTGGCCGGCCTTGCGGATACCCCTATTATCGTCAAGAGTGATAATACCGCGCGCATACAGGAAACCCACATAACCATAATACACGCCTTGTGCAAAATAGTGGAAGAGGCGGTTTGCTGAGATGTCGACAGATAAGATAAAGACACAGGATGAACTAAGAGGTATTGTCGAAAAAGAAAAAGCTTCCGGCAAAAAAGTTGGATTCACCAACGGCTGTTTTGATGTACTTCATCTGGGACACGTGCAATACCTGGAAGAAGCGAAAAAGGATTGTGACCTGTTGGTAATAGGTCTTAACAGCGACAAATCCGTGAGAAGCATTAAAGAGGCAGGCCGGCCGATCAACGACGAAAAGGCAAGGTCGGAAGTCCTTGCCGCTCTTGAGTGTATTGATTATCTGACCCTTTTTGAGGAGGATACCCCGGAGAATCTGATAAGAACGCTGACTCCCAACATCCTTTTCAAGGGTGGAGACTGGAAGGAAGAGGATATCGTAGGGGCTGAACACGTGAAATCTAACGGGGGAAAAGTGCAGGTCATCCCATATGTTGAAGGCTACTCGACGACGGAAATGATAGAGAGGATCAAGGGTAATGGATAAAGGAGTATACAGGATCATAGACGCTAATCTAAACAGGTCGATGGAAGCGGTGCGCGTATGCGAGGATATCATCAGGTTCTCTTCAAATAACGAACGTTTGACCCGGAGACTCAAGAACCTGAGGCATGACGTGTCCAGCTCAATAAAGAACCTTCAGAAGAAACACCTCGATGAACTCTTCTCTTCAAGGAATATCGACGATGTGGGGAGGGAATCCATTGAATCCGAAAAGAACAGAGAGAACCTGATAGACCTTTTCCTTGCCAACACGCAGCGCGCGAAAGAATCGATGCGTGTTCTTGAAGAAGTCCTTAAGCTCTTTGACCAGAGCCTTTCACAGAAATTCAAAAGGTTCCGCTTCAGGGTTTATGATATTGAAAAAACAGGTGTCAAGGGCATCAAAAAGGTCCGCGGGCTAAGGTAAGCAGTGCAATGATAAGAGTTAACGAAAAGCTTCTAAGAAAAGCGGTAAAAAACGAAGAGATAAGTCCTGCCGAGATAAAAAAGACCATCCGTTCAGGTCAAGTAGTCATACCCGGAAACAAGAAACACAAGATCGCGAAGCCGTGCGCGATCGGCAAGGGCATGACCACCAAGATAAACGCCAATCTGGGCCTTTCCCCGGGTTATTCCAGCATCTCGAAAGAACTTAAAAAGATGGAAGTCGCCGTTGGCGCGGGAGCGGACGCCGTCATGGACCTTTCTACAGGACCTCTTCTCGGGAAACTCCGCAAAAAGATACTATCAAACTGCCCCGTTCCTTTGGGAACCGTACCGATCTATGAACTGGCTTGTATGCCGAAAAAGAAATTCCAGTCAATGAAGGAGGGCGACTTTTTAGAAGTCCTCGAGAAGCAAGCCGAAGAGGGGGTAGACTTCTTTACCGTGCACGCGGGTATTACATTTGAAGCTGTTCGTCTTGCTTCAAAAAATCCCCGTATTATTAACATAGTCAGCCGGGGCGGGGCTCTCTTGGCGTCCTGGATGACCGAGAATGGGCGCGAAAACCCGTTCTTTTCGCAGTTCGACGGAGTCCTGGACATAGCCAAGCGTTACAACGTGACACTGAGCCTGGGAGACAGCCTCAGGCCCGGAGCCATAGCTGACGCTACTGATGAACTTCAGCTAAATGAACTTATTGTACTGGGATTTTTGCAGAAAAGAGCCATGGCCAAAGGGGTGCAGGTAATGATAGAAGGCCCGGGGCACGTCCCGCTCGACCAGATAGAGGCCAACGTGAAATTGGAAAAGTCCATTTGTCACGGCGCTCCTTTTTATGTTCTAGGCCCCTTGTGACGGATGCTGCTCCCGGGTACGATCACATAGTCTCAGCGATAGGAGGCGCGATCGCAGCCTGGCATGGCGCCGACTTTTTGTGTTACGTCACGCCGGCGGAACACCTTTCGCTTCCGGATGTCGAGGACGTTCGTCAGGGAGTCATTGCTTCAAAGATAGCGGCTCATGCGGCGGATATAGTAAAAGGCATCAGTTCCGCCAGGAAACTCGATACGGAAATATCAAAGGCACGCGCGAAAAGAGACTGGAAAAAACAGTTCAAGCTTTCTCTGGACCCGGAAATTCCCAAAAAGGTAAGAAAAGCTTCAAACCCCAATGCTGAAGACATCTGCACAATGTGTGCAGAGTACTGCTCGATGAAGATCGCCGAAGAAAGCCTGAAAACGCGAAAGAAGAAATGAAAGTCTCAATAATCGGTTCCGTAGCATTGGATAGCGTGGAAACCCCCTTTGGCAAAAGGGAAGACGTCCTTGGCGGGTCGGCCACTTTCGCCTCATTGAGCGCTTCTTTTTTCACGCCGGTAAACATCATAAGTGTCGTGGGGAAGGACTTTCCCGAAAAGTATTTCACCATGTTCGAGAAAAGAAAGATCGACACGACCGGCCTTGAGAGAAAAAGGGGCAAGACCTTTCGCTGGAAGGCGAGATATAGCTACGACCTTAACACAGCCGAGACTTTAAGCACTCACCTGAACGTATTCGAGGGTTTCAAGCCGAAAATAACACCGAACGTGACTCCGAAAGACAACCTTCTCCTCGCCAATATCGATCCTGAACTTCAGGGCCATATCTTCAGACAGATAAAACCGAGGGGACTCGTAGCCTGCGATACCATGAACCTTTGGATCGAACTTAAAAGAAAAGCCCTTCTAAGGCTTTTGAAGAAGGTCGATATATTCCTGGTCAACGACGCCGAGGCCCGCCAGCTTTCAGGAGAGAAGAACCTTATAGACGCTGCAAGGTACATTTCTTCGAAAGGCGCGAAAATGGTTGTTATAAAAAAGGGCGAGCACGGTGTCCTTTT
>JBHIBX010000126.1:0-4473 GCA_046759285.1 Candidatus Omnitrophota bacterium | reverse complement strand
AAACAAAAAAGGCCAGAGAGGCACTGCACAAATATAATCTTTCAAAAATAAAAAAACTCCTGGACAAACATAAACCTGACGTTGTTATCTGCACACAGGCTTTTCCCTGCGGGATGGTCGCGGATTATAAGAGAACTACGGGCAGCAGTATCCCGCTGATAGGCGTCCTTACTGATTACGCCCCTCATTCCTATTGGCTTTACGATGAAGTGGATTATTATGTGGCTCCGTCGAACGAGATCGCGCGGATGCTTGAAATAAAAGGAGTTGCGCGGAAGAAGATCAAGATTTACGGCATACCGGTAGACCCAAAGTTCCGGCTAAAGCATGACAAGCGCCGCATAAAAAGAGAACTCGGCCTGTCGAATGATGCTCCGACGATCCTTATTATGGGGGGCAGCCAGGGGATAGGGGCGATGAAAGAAATTGTTGGGCAGCTTGTGCGGGACGAGAGGCACCACTATCAACTTTTGGTTATAACCGGAAAGAACAGGAGTCTTCATAACCGACTATCAAAGCTGAAAAGAGGCAGGGATGGGAAGATCAAAGTACTCAGGTATATTGAGAACATCGATGAGCTAATGGAAGCGTCGGACGTTATCATTACAAAGGCGGGAGGGCTTACCACTGCGGAGGCGCTTGTGAAAGGATTGCCGATACTTATCGTTAACCCTATCCCCGGACATGAAAGGATGAATACTGACTATCTGGTCGGCAAGGGCGCGGCCATGGAGATAGAAGACTTCGCGAATATACCCAGTGAGATAAACAGGCTGTTTGATTCGAAGCATATTTTGCGCAAGATGAGAAGTGAAGCCGGAAGACTCTCGTCGCCGGAGAGTTCTCTGGACATAGCAAAATTGGCCTTTGAGGGTTGCTAAGATGTTATATTCACTTTACATAATCGGGTTTTATCTTATCAAAATAATGCCCCTTAGGGCGTCTTATTTCGTTTCTGATCTGGCCGCGAACATTTATTATCTCTTCGCAAAAAAGGACAGGGAAAACCTTGCGGAAAATTTAAAAATAGTCCTTGGCCCTGATGCAGATGATAAGAAAATTGAAAAATGCATCAGGGGAATATTCATCAATTTCGCGAGGTATCTCGTTGATTTCTTTAAATTTACTGAATTTACTCAGGACTTTATCAGCAGAAAAGCAGAGTTTGTGGGTATCGAGAATCTGGACAAGTGTCTCTCGGAAGGGAAGGGGGCAATAGCTCTTACTCCTCATCTTGGCAATTGGGAGTTAGGCGCTGCGCTTATTGCCGCCAAGGGTTATCCATTAACGGCAATCGTTCTGGAGCACAAAGATAAACGCATTGACGATTTTTTCACGCGCCAGAGAAGGATCAACAATCTTAAGCTGGTTCCGCTTGGTATGCAGGTTAAGCAGTGTTTTGGGTTCTTGAAGAATAATGAGATTCTAGCCATCGCGGGCGACAAGGATTATACTTCAACCGGCGATCAAGCCGAGTTTTTTGGCAAGACGGCATTTATTCCCAAGGGCCCCGCGGTATTCAGCCTGAGAACGGGAGCCCCGATCATTGTCACTACCTGTGTTCGGAAAAAAGATGATTCGTTCGTGATCCGTTTCGAAGAGCCGATCAGGTATAAGCCGACAGGCGATGAAGAAAAGGATATACGAGCCTTGATGGGCGAATATCTCGCAAAATTCGAAAACCGTATCCGTGAACATCCGGACCAATGGTATGCTTTTCAAAAAATATGGAATCAAGGACTGATAATACGATAGTTATTATACCCTCTTATAACGAGGCCAGGACGATAGGCAAGATAGTGAAGGATATCGTTAACATGGGTCTTGGCGTGCTCGTTGTTGACGACGGATCGCGTGACCACACCGAAAGGGAGGCCCTGGATAACGGTGCGATGGTCATAAGACATACGGAAAACCTCGGGAAAGGGGTCTCGGTCAGAGAGGGGATCGAGTACGTTCTTGACAAGACGAACTATAAGTGGTTCATTATGATGGACGGGGACGGCCAGCATGACCCCGGGGACATACCTGCGTTTATAGAGGCGACGCGGAATGGAGATGTCGACATCGTGATAGGCAATCGCATGATGCAGACGAAGACGATGCCCTCTTCGCGTTATTGGACAAATAAATTCACTTCATGGGTCCTGTCGAGAATATGCGGGCAAAAGATACCGGATTCGCAATGTGGTTACAGGCTGATCAGGGTGGATGCGATGAAGATGTTGGAACTGACCTCAGATAAGTATGATATCGAATCGGAAATTATCGTCGAAGCGGCGGAGGACAGCTTAAAAATAAAATCCGTTCCCATACGTACAATATACGGTGAAGAGGTCTCCGGGATAAACCCGATCCGGGATACGGTAAAATTCTTTCAGCTTGTCCGGAAATACCATAAGAAGAATGAATTACGAACAGCAGCGAAGAAAGATGGTTGAACAGCAGCTGATCCCCAGGGGGATCAGCGATGCCAAGGTCCTGGACGCGTTCGGGAAGGTTCCCCGGCACATCTTTGTTCCCTCTCCTTGCACCATCGCTTCTTATGCGGACCATCCCCTGCCGATCGGATGCGGCCAGACAATATCACAGCCATATATCGTTGCCCTGATGACGGAAAGTCTTAGGCTCAAGGGAGGGGAGAAGGTCCTGGAGATCGGTACGGGAAGCGGGTACCAGGCCGCGATTCTGGCCGAGATCTGCAGTGAGGTTTACACTGTTGAGCAGGAAGGGAAGCTGCTTGAGCAGGCCAAAAAAACCCTGACAAAAGAAGGATATAGTAATATTTTTTACAAATGCAGCGATGGAACGGAAGGATGGGAAGAGCACGCTCCGTATGACGGGATCATCGTAACTGCGGCCGCGCCGGACGTCCCGGAACCGTTAAAGCAGCAGCTCGCCGATGGGGGGTGGCTTGTCATCCCCGTGGGAACGTTATACAGCCAAATGCTTGTTGGGCTCGAGAAAAGAGGCAGTGAGTATACTCATGAAAATATCTGCGGTTGTGTCTTTGTTCCGCTTGTCGGGAGATATGGCTGGAGATCAGAATAAGGAGGATAGATGCTTGAACAATTTACAAATACTTTGGTGGCGTTCAACAAGGAACTCGCGGTAATTGTTCTGGCGGCCATGCCGGTTTCAGAATTAAGGGGCGCAATACCGCTTGCCCTGGCGATGGGATTCACGCCGACAAAGGCCTACATATTGTCTTTTGCCGGCAACCTGATCCCGGTGATACCTCTTTTATTTTTGCTTCAACCTATAGCTTACCGGTTGCGTCATATAAAAATATTCGAAAAGTTCTTCGACTGGCTGTTCGAAAGAACGAGGAGAAAAGCCACGCTTGTCGAAAAATTCGAAACCTTAGGGCTTATTTTGTTTGTCGCTATACCCCTGCCTGTGACAGGCGCCTGGACCGGATGCGTAGCCGCTACTCTTTTTAAGATCAGGTTTCGTTATGCACTGGTCGCTATTATATGCGGGGTCGCTCTTGCGGGACTTATTGTGATAGGACTGAGCGTGGCAGGGAAAGAAGTGCTTGCAATCGCGCGCATGAACGGTTAGAATATTGAAGAAAGAGAGGTATCATGATCGCATACATGCTGATTATTTTCGGTTTTCTGATGAGGCTTCTGCCGCACGCGCCGAACCTGGTACCGGTTGCGGCAATAGCGCTTTTCGCGGGTGCGTATCTGGATAAACGCATAGTTCCGTGGGTGCCGCTGGCGATCATGGTTGCCAGTGACCTGATCATAGGCCTGCATGGCGTGATTTTTTATACCTGGGGATCTTTTATACTTATAGGTTTTATCGGGATGTGGCTTAAAGAGCATAAAACGCCGGCTAACATCTTTTCGGCTTCTGTTTTTTCCGCTGTTTTATTTTTTGTCATAACGAATTTCGGTGTATGGCTTGCGTGGTATCCGCATACATGGAGCGGATTCGTAAATTGCTACGTAAGGGCCATTCCTTTTTTTAGGAGCACCTTGATAGGAAACCTCTTTTTTGTCCTGATGTTTTTTGGGACGTACGAACTGGCAAGAAAGCTGGTAAGCGAAACAAGATTTCGCGCTGCTCTTTTAACAGAATAATTTTGCGATCACGCGGGTAACAATTGTTTTAATAGGGAAGTCCGTGAGAGTCGGACACGGTCCCGCCGCTGTTACCGGTGACGAAAGCCCCCTAAAAGCCACTGCTTTAAGAGTGGGAAGGCGGGGGCGAGTAGGAAGACCCGGAAGTCAGAAGACCTGCCTGTGTGTTAAAGGTATCCGTGAAGCTCGAGGAAGCCGATACGGGTCAATAAATGGGTAAAAACGGACCCTTGGCATTTTGCGCCAAGGGTTTTTTTTATTTTGTCATCCCGAGCTCTTTTGTCATCCCGAGCTCTTTTGTCATCCCGAGCGAAGCGAGGGATCTCAAATCAAGAAGGAACAAGATGTTTAAGAAGATAGTATTAATTGTTTTTGCCGGGGC
>JBHIBX010000125.1:0-4494 GCA_046759285.1 Candidatus Omnitrophota bacterium | reverse complement strand
CGGAAACTTTCTTTTTCTTAAGATATTTCTTCGTGACTTTTACCAGCTCCGTGGCTACTCTCTTTCCGCGTAAGTCCTTTACACTTTTTATCTTAGACGAATTCGAAACTGCCAGGACCCATTTTACCGGCTGCATGCTCCTCTTGGCATAGACAAGATCGGAAACCCTCTTTACGGAAGAGCCGTTCTCCTCTATCCAGTCTTTGCCGGTTATACCACAGTCGATAATCCCGTCCTCTACATACCGGGACATCTCCTGGGCCCTGATCAGCACAACATCCACTTCATCATCGTCGATAGACGGAAAATAGGACCTCTCTGAAGCCCTTATTTTATAACCCGCCTTGCCGAATATCCTTATGGTAGACTCCTGCAGGCTTCCTTTTGGAAGACCCAAACGCAATACTTTCTTGGCCATTGTTTTCCTCTTTTTGTCGTTTTTGTCTTAATAATCAAGGCATAGAATACCTATTATATATTTGTGTGCCATTGTATCTCAATATAATATGATAGTCAAGTGATATGAAGGAAGGTTACGTATTATTATGTAGTCAAGAGATGTGGTTCAATGATTACTTTAATGGATTCCCCGGCCTCGGCGACGAGCTGGAAACCCAGACCTGTCTCTGCCAAGCCTAACCGATGCGTGATCATTTTGCCGATGGGTACCCGGCCGGCACGAATTAGTTCTATTGCCACGGCAGCGTCCAACGGGCTATTACCATACGAGGGCATTAATTTTATTCCATTTCGCCAGAATTCATTAACCGGGACGGGAAGATCGATGTCTGGATCTGTCGGCGCAAAAAATAAAACAGTGCCCCCACGGTCCACAAACTTCAATGCCTGGGTGAAGGCAGGCAAAGCACCCGTACATATTATCACCAGGTCGGCAAGCCTGCCGTCATTGGTCTGGCGCAAACGGTGGGGGATATCCTCGCGGGCGTGTATCGCCGCATCTGCTCCGAATCTCCGTGCCGCTTCCAGACGATATTCATTGACATCCGTCGTGATCACCCGTCCGGCCCCCAAAGCCCGAGCCAGTAATAGATGGAGTAACCCGGAAATTCCACTGCCGAGAATAAGAACACTTTGGCCCGGTTTAAGCCCTGCTATTCTCTGCGCTCGAACGCAACAAGCCAACGGCTCAATAAATGCCCCGTCCTCGAAAGAAACCTCATCAGGCAAAAGAAATACCCCGCGGTCCACGTTTAGCCGGGGTACACGTATGTATTCGGAAAAACCGCCCGGATCATAGTTTGTATTATGTAAAGTCTCACAGACGGTGTAATGGCCTCTCAGGCAGTAGTGGCAGGTATTGCAGGGTATATGATGTGAAACAAAGACCCTGTCGCCTATTTTATAACGTTCCACATCCTTTCCTACTTCAACGATCTCTCCCGCGATCTCGTGTCCCAGAACCAGAGGGGCCTTTTTGATGCGATACCATTCCATCACGTCGCTACCACAGATACCGCTGGCTAAAACTTTTACCAATAGTTCGCCGGGACCGATTTTGGGTGTCGGCAGTTCTTCCAGCCGCACATCCTTGTTGTTGTAATACATTGCTACGCGCATTTTACTTTTTTCTCACTAAATAACTCATGGGCTTCTTTAACGCTGGCCTTCTCATGAATAATGGCGCGCAGGGCTCTGGCCATGGCCACAGGATTGGGGTTTTGCCAGACATTTCTTCCAAGATTTATTCCGATAGCGCCCTTCTGCATACCGTCATGGACAAATTCCAACACCTCAAGCTCTGTCTTACACTTAGGCCCGCCCGCCATAACCACCGGAACTGGACATCCATTTACGACTTTATCAAAATCTTTTTCGCACCAGTAGGTTTTCACTACCCGCGCTCCCAGTTCGGCAGCGATACGGCAGCTTAAAGCAAGGTAGCGGGCTTCCCTTTTTTCTGTCTCCTTTCCTACAGCCGTAACAGCCATTACCGGTATGCCGTAATCTTCGCATTTGTTAACAAGCTCTGCAAGATTTAGCAGCGTTTCGCGCTCATAATCACTGCCCACAAAAATAGAAATACCAACAGCAGCCACATTAAGGCGAATGATCTCCTGGATAGAAGTGGTTACGCTTTCATTTGCCAGGTCTTTTCCCACCATGCTGGTGCCCCCGGATACCCTGAGAATAATAGGTTTGCTGCCGGCAGGATCCACGGATGAACGTAATACCCCCCTGGTGACAAAGAGGGCATCGCAATAAGGGAGGAGCGGTTTGATGGTTTCGCCCGGTTTTTCCAGGCAACGGGTCGGTCCTTGAAAATATCCATGGTCTATCGGCAAAAAGAAACAATGGCCGTCAGGTTGAATAAGCTGCTCCAGTCGGTTTTGCATCCCCCAGTCCATTTTTATACCTCCTTAAATGTTAAATTTTGAATTTGTCTTGTTTTGAGGTTAGTCTATCATATGCGCCAGCAGCAGTCAACGCTTCTATAGATTCCCGCTTGCGCGGGAATGACACAGGGCTTATAATAGTATGGCCTAAATAACTCAAATAAAGGAGATGATGCGATATGGTAATGAACATACTCCGGAGCAGAAAATTCGCTAAAAGAGTTCTTTTAGTACTTCTAATACTCATTATCCCCGCTTTCGTCCTGTGGGGCGTGGGAAGCATCACCCGAAAGGCCCCGCTGGTCGGCCAGATAGGCAGGCAAAAAGTGCGCCTCGGCGATTTGGCCAAAAGCGCGCAAGGCGTCAAGGCTCAACTGCTTCTTTCGTATTACAATGATTCCAATACATTGAACAGACTGCTGCAAAATCGCCCGCTCATCAATCATATAGCCTGGGAAAGGCTCATTTTTTATAATGCCGCCCGTGAGAAACGCATCAAGGTCAGCAATAATTCCGTTATGGCCTTTATCTCAAGGCACCCGCTCTTTCAGAGAAATGGAGTCTTTGACGTTCAGGTCTACAACTACATATTGCGGAACGTGATGTCGATGGAGCCGCCACAGTTTGAAAAACTGATAAAAGAAAATCTCCAAATAACGCAATTCCGGCAAAGCCTTCTTAGGGATACAAGTGTAAGCGACGAAGAGCTGCTTGAATTTTACAAAATAACAAACGATAAAATCGAGCTGTCTTATATCCTTATAGACCGGAACCTTTTCGCGGATAAAGTGAATGTCCTGCCCGAGGAGGTCGAAATATACTACGAAGAAAATAAGGACAAGCTTCTATCGCCGGCTAAAGTTGACGTGGAGTACATTGAGATCCCTTACGAAAACACATCGCAAAGAGACTCTGCCATTGAAAAGCTGGAGAAGATATACCCTGAGCTCCGCAAGGCCGGGCAAAAATTCAAGGAAACCGCCCAGAAACACGGCCTTAGTTACGAAAGAACAGGAGTTTTTTCGCGCGAGGAGCTTGTCCCCGGTATAAAGGAAAGCGGACAGATCCATGACGCCGCTTTCTCTTTGAAAAAGGGAGAAACAAGTTCTCCTATTCTATCCGGACCTGAGAAAGGATCGATTTATGTTCTGCGCAAAATAGAACACATCGACTCCGCTCCTTTAAAATTTGAAGAGGTCAAAGAAAAAATACGGGAGGCTCTTTTGACCGCTAAAAGTCTCCAGCTGGCCGCGGAAAAGGGAAACCAGCTTTATGAAAAAATGACCGAAGAGGGCATGACGCTGGAAGAAGCCGGCAAAATAAGCGGCCAGGTTGTAGAGACCGCGCAGGGTATCGGTTCAAACGATTACATCGAAAACGTCGGTCCGGCTGGAACAATAGTTACGCAAGCACTAAAAACCGGGGAAGGCAAGGCTGTCCCTCCCTTAACTTTCATGGAAAAAGGGGTCCTTCTCGTGCGTGTGGACAAAATAATTCCCGCGGATGAAAAGGACTTTGAAGAGAAAAAAGACGAGCTCTACCAGAAACTTTTGTCCGGCAAGCAGATAAGGGCCATGGACAGGTGGTTCCAGGAAAATGCGCATAAAATAAAATTGAAGAGATCCCTTAACGAACTATAGGGTTTATTCGAGAAACTTTTCCAGTTCCTTCATGAAGTGTGATACATCTTTAAATCTGCGGTATACAGAGGCAAAGCGGACATAGGCCACTTCGTCGAGGTTATAAAGCTTTTCCATGACCATATTCCCGATAACAGTAGATTTGAGTTCCTTGTCGGTTTTTCTGTGAACCTCTTTTTCGATCTCATCGACTATTTCCTCGATTTTTTCCATGCTTACCGGGCGTTTCTCACAGGCCTTCATGAGGCCTGATTTGATCCTTTCCCTGTCAAATCTCTGGCGCGTGCCGTCCCTTTTTACGACCATTAGAGGCGCTTCTTCGACATATTCGTACGTCGTGAATCTTTTTCCGCATTTCAGGCATTCCCTGCGCCTTCGGGTCAGCTCACCGTCTCTCAGAGTGCGCGAATCCACCACTTTGTCTTCAGGATGGTTGCAGTAAGGACATTTCATCGGGCTGCGTTCTCACAAGATGTGCTGAAACAAAAGGCCTGCACTCG
>JBHIBX010000124.1:0-4528 GCA_046759285.1 Candidatus Omnitrophota bacterium | reverse complement strand
GTACGCCCTTATGCTCCGGCGAGATTTTATAATTTCTAGAAGTTTTTGTCCATCCATTCTTTGGTTCTTTTCAGGCCTTCTTTAATGCTTATGGAAGGATTGTAGTCCAATTGCTCCCTTGTTTTCCCTATATCGAAATCCAGATTCAAGCACAGGACTTTTATCCTGGTTTTTGTGATGAAAGGCGGTGTTTTGGATTTCATAAGCCTTGCCCAGCCTTCAAGGGCATTGCACAGAAGATAAGCCAGTGCTTTCGGTATATGCTTTGTTGGTTTTTTGATGTTCCAGACGTCCGTTATGGTATATATGAAACTTTCTATGTCCATCCCGCTGTCATTTGTCACGTTGTAAGCCTGGCCGATAGTCTGGTCCGAGTTTGCGGCTGAGCTGATCGCATTTATAAGGTTTTCAATATACACCGCGTTTATTTTATTTTTGCCGCTTCCGACAAAGATGAATTTGTTTTCTTTGAGCTTTTCGAGTATCCGGGGTATGAATTTTTTGTCTCGAGGACCGAAAACAAAACCAGGCCGGACGACAGTAACGGGAAGGCCGTATGTCTTGTAATAGTCAAGGGTCATTTTCTCGGAATCTATTTTGGTGTCTATGTAGGGGTCACCGCTTTTACAGCAAGGTGAGTCCGCCGGGGTTCCATGGTGGTCTCTCATCCCCAGGACGGCAAGCGAGCTTACGAATATAAAACGCTTAACGCCCTTCTCCTTCGCCGCTTCAAGGAGATTTTTTGTTCCTTCCACGTTTACTTTATAGGCGGCTTCAGGAGAAACCCATTCATCGGCCAGTGCCGCGCTGTGGTATACTATGTCTACCCCTTCCAGCGCTTTCTTCAGCGAATCGGGGTCGATCAGTTCTCCGTAACGGAGCTCTACGCCGATGCTATTGAGGAATTCGACATTGCTTGTTTTTCTGACAAGAGCGACAACGTCTTCGTTTCGGTTTTTAAGAGATTCGACTATGTGGCTTCCGATAAAACCTGAGGCGCCAGTTACGAGGTTTTTCATACCTATTATTCCTTCGTTCCGACCGTAAAGAGTAAAGGAATTAACGGATTAAATACTTTCTGGAAGACTTCTTTGAACCCGGTGACTTTGAACATCTCCTGAAGTTCTCTGGCTAGAATATGATAAACGTCCTTTTCGAATCTTTTTATGACCAGTCCGAAAATGATCCTGCCGCGCAGCCCATCCCTGCAACCGTCGACTATCATAAGCTTTCCGGTTTTTTTGAGAACCCGGTACATTTCTGAGACGGCTTTTCGCTGGTCCGGATAGTGATGAAAAGAGTGACAGCAGGTAACGATGTCAAACATGCTGTTTTCGTAGGGAAGGTTCTCCACATCCCCCACCTTGAAGTTCACGTTATCTTTTTCGAACTTTGAAGAGGCAACCTTTATCATATCAGGGGAAATATCCACTCCATCCAGTTTTATCCCGCCTGACTGATCTAACAAGCTTGATATGAATTTTCCTGTTCCGCAGCCCACGTCAAGAACGCGAAGCTTATCGATTTCAGGATGGGATTTAATTTGACTTAGGAACATATCATGTGATTGTCTGAATACCAGGCCCTGCAATAAGGACCTGTCATATTCTTCCGCCCATTCGCTGAACTTTTCCGAAGTTTTATTCTTTATTTCATGCGCGTTCATTATTTTTCCTTCAATACGGCATTGGCTACGTTCGCAAGTTCTGAATCTTTCACTATTTTCTTCGTAACCGCCAGTTCCTTGAATTTTTGGTAGATCATCTCAATAGTGGCCTGATTCAGCTCTTCATCCAGTTTGAAGCCAAGCTCGTTCAGCTTGTGTATGATCATATTCTTCCCCGAATGCCTTCCGAGGACAAAAGTGGTACCATCCTGACCTACGTCTTCCGGTTTGATTATTTCGTAAGTCAATCTATCCTTGAGGAGCGCTGTCTGGTGTATTCCCGCTTCGCTCGCGAAGACATTTCTGCCCACGATCGCCTTGTTGGGAGACACGCACATACCGGTATACTTTTCCACAAGCTGACTGGTTTTAAAAAGTTCCTTTGTCTTTATATTCGTTTTGATGTTGTATAGATTTTCTCTCGTCTTTAGAGCCATGACGATCTCTTCCAAGGATGCGTTACCGGCCCTTTCTCCGACCCCATTTATAGTGCATTGGATAATATTCGCGCCGTTTTGTATGGCAGTAAGGGAGTTCGCCACCGCAAGGCCAAGGTCATTGTGAAAGTGTATGCCTAAAAGGGCCTTATTCATGTTGCGCACGTTCTTCTTTATTCCCTTTATTATCTTCTTTGTATCTTCAGGGACAAGCCATCCGACGGTGTCGGGGAATCCTATAACAAGAGCCCCGGAGTAAATGGCTTCTTCATAAATCCTGTATAAAAATTGGGACTCAGTCCGTGCTGCGTCTTCTGCTCCGAATCCGATATTGTCAGTGAACTTTTTCGCATATTTTATAGAATCTCTTACAATTTCTATGATATCTTCTTTGGATTTGTTGCCCAAGCTGTGCTGGCGAAGCATAGGCGAAGTGCCGAGAAATAAGGCTAAACCCCACTGTTTAGCTCCCTTGAGCGCTTCGACGGCAGCGTCGATGTCTCCTTTGTGACATCTTGAAAGGACCGTTATGGTGGGCCTTCTCACCTTTTTGGCCACCTGTTTGACGGCTTCCATTTCTTCCTTGCTTGAGGCGGGAAACCCGGCTTCTATTGCGTCTACGCCGAGTTTGTCGAGCTGTTTCGCGATCTCAACTTTCTGGTCGATGCTAAGACTGGCGCCAGGTGCCTGCTCGCCGTCTCTCAAGGTCGTGTCACTTATAAGCACTCTTCCGCTCTTCTTAACGGCGTCTATAAAAACACCTATAGCCATTTTCTTCAAACCTTCGCCAATATTGATCTCTAACATATTATTTTAGCCCTTTTGTAATAATAGGAATTTTTATCTATTATACACTAAAACCTGCCCTTTTTCCATATTATGCCCTTATACCGCTTTGAGGAACCGCTTAAATTTCGCATAGCGCTTTATAAGCTTCTGGTAATTCAGCTCCTCGGCTTCCGGCAAGAGCGTGAATATTATGGCTTTCCCCTCTCTTTTTACCGATTCTATATTTATCTTATCCAGGTTCATTCGGAATTTGCCCTCTACTATGCCTGGATTGAATATCTGAGCTAAAGTGATAGTCACTATTTCAGCCAGAGGATAATAAGCATTTTGTGGTATATTATTTTCATCGATATAGACGGTTTGGACGCCGTCAATCGCTTCTAAAACGTTTAAGGCTTCCTGAGCTTCCTTTATTTTTCTGGCAAAAGTGAATACTTTCGTGTTCTTTTTACCGGCATACCCTTCAAGAAGCGAAGGCAACTCCTCAACCGGAGCGGGGATAACTTCCAGATTCTGAAGGATTCTCTTATACCGCTTGTTTTTCTTCAGGTTCTCTATTGCCTTTAAGAAACTTCTCAGAGGCTTTCCGTCCCTGCCCTCGGCCAGTTTTTCGTCAAAGGCCAGGACTACCCTGTTATTGCAATTCAGGCCTATAAGCATTTCCAAAAGCCGCAAAGGAAATTCTTCATCTTTGGTAAGGTCGCGTAAAACGCTTATGTCGTGTTTCAGGTATGTCCCCTCTTTTTCATTTTTTTCGTCCGATCCGGGGGCAGGATCGCGCTGCACGACTACTGATGTTGGAGCATCTTGGGCAAAGTAGTCATGCTTTGCGCGTCCTGCCTCCGAATCTTTATCTTCAACCAACTGGGATTCCAGCATCCTTTCTATTTCCCTTTCAAAATCCTGAGATTCCAATCCCTCTTCTTTTCTCCATTCTCCAAGCTCTCTTTCAAGCTCTTCCCGGTCCAGCTTTTCGAGGCTGCCTGCGATAATTTCCGCCCCAATGGCGGGAAGTTTTTCCACGCATTCATCGGCGAATCTTTCGGTTTCTTCAAGGGATCTCCCAATACTTGATCCTGCTATGATTATTAGGGTCCGGATGAGTTTTTTTATGTTTTTATTTTCAAAAATAGATGTGTCTACAAAAAGGTGTTCTATAAAAATACCTCCGATCTTAGTATGTTCACCAACCGGTCTTCGTGTGAGTACGGCCTCTGTGTCAGCCATATTCTTCGCCCTCACCTCCACCGTGTTTAACCTTGCGAGAACGGCAGTAATATGGTTGTCTTCTTTGGTTAATTTCCTGGCCTGCTGAAATGCCGCTTGAACATAATCTCTGTTATGCCACATTACCTCTGTGCCCTCTTTGGTTAATTCCAGAAGTGCCTTTTTTCTTTCTTCGGGAGCCTCAGGTAATGTATTGCCGAGTTTTGCAACATAGAAAACTTCGGTAGAAGCTCCTTCCGCCCCTTCGACTCGCTTCGCTCGCTCAGGACTTTGCCCTTCGACAGGCTTGTCCTGAGCAAAGCCTGCCCTGAGCGAAGTCGAAGGGTCGAAGGACTCAGGGCTTTGCCCGGCAGCGGGTTTTGAATTAAGTATTGTGTCCCCGGAACTTTCGTCAGCAAGAGGCGATGGT
>JBHIBX010000123.1:0-4635 GCA_046759285.1 Candidatus Omnitrophota bacterium | reverse complement strand
ACTTCACCGTCCTGCTCCCTGTTCTTCAAAACAGTTATAAAAACACTGGACAGCTCTTTTATTTCTTCATCCAGAGCTTCTCTTATTTTGGGAGCGGTCTCCAAGTTGAGAATTATTTCACCCAGGGTCCTTACTGCCTCCACCCGGACATCATTTTTCGTATCATTTTCAAAAATTTCCGCTAATTTTAAAAATGCCTGTCTTATCTTGCTTTCATCGACTTTTAAAAGAGGCGCAATTTTTCCCAGCGCAATAGCCGCGTGCTTACGAATATTCGGACAATAATCCAAGGCATTGATAAGTAATCCGCGCATTAAAGCCGCGTCACGGGGTTCTGTCTTTTCAACTACCCAGGCAGTTTCTTTTCTGTATAAATCCCTGTAAAACCTGGCAACGTCGTCACCGTCTATCATCTCAAAACGCTGAGCTATCATTTCATTTTGAAGTTCATGGTCGCTCTTCAAAGCGTCGGCTAACTCAAAGATCATATATCTTCTAAACCCAAACAATGATCCTTTCATCTTAGATATTTTTTGCAACGAGATAAGTATTTGATGGACGAGCGCGTTGGCGGCTTGCGAAGCCCAATTTGAATGTAAGAATTCGTAAAGTAGTTCCTGTTCTTCGCGTTCACCTATTTCTTGAGGGTTTTCGGCTGAAGCGCGGATTATTGCCGTTTTTGCTTCGGTATTTTCACTAAGTATAGCCGTTAATTCTCCCAGGGTCCCTTCTGCCATTTGCCGCACTCGTTCTTTCAATTCTTCCTCATTCAGTCGTTTTTGCAACTCTTCTTCATCTAAGCCCTCTGCCTCTATTTCACTCTCATCTTTAGGCTGGACCAAATCGCGGATATCTTCAGCGATCTTCGTTATCTCCAGAGTTGCTTTCTCTTCATCAGGATCTTCGGGAGCCTTCATCCCTTTATCACAGATCCGATTTAAAGTGTATATAACCCAATCATTTAAAATCCTCCAGCACTTGATCGCGGCAGGGTTTGTCTCTCCGCTTAAAAGAATGTCCTCGGCAAAGCCAATGACCCTTTCGTTCAAGGGTTTCATTAAATCCACGCGGGCAGAGGGGCTACTATCCCGCAGATCCGCGATCAAATTGAAGATTATCTGCTTTCCAGTAATCAAATGCTTGATCCAAGCATCCTCGTTTTTCAGCAAGCTGCTATACATCCACGCCTTTGTGTCTTTCATCTTCGCCAAACCATTCACGGCCGCCTGGCGCAACTCTTCATCAGTTTCAGTTCCTTCTTCCAGGATCTCGATCAGATAGGACGCCGCCTCGCGTCCATCAATACTGGCTAAGGCATTCACTGCTTCCTTGCGAGTATGCGGATTGTCATCATTTTTGGCAACATTGATCAAAGCTTGAACTGCCCGGGAGTCACCTATAGCCCCAAGTGTAGTAACCGCTGTATAACGTATATATTCCTCGCCTTCCAGGGCACTAATCAAAGCGGGAGCTGATTCAGGAGAGGCTATTTTATTTAATTCTATAATCGCATTTTCGCGGACCATGTAATCGTCATCACTCAAGGCATCGTTTAACGTGGAGACTATCAAGCTCTTTGCCTCTGAATCTTCGGGTATATCTTCCGAAATATCGACCAAAGCCTTAATCACCAGACTCTCTATATCTATGGATTCTTCTTCCAGCGACTGGGCTATCTGGCCCAGCGCCTGGACTGCCGCGCGGCGGACCTCGGGCCCCGATTCCATTGCTTCCCGGAGAAATTGCATATATCGTTTTCCGGACTGTACGATCTGGTCGATACCACCAGAAAGCAAGTTGGCGTACAGGATTGTTTCAAGCTCCGGATCTTCAATATTTGAAGCTCGCTCGTTCAGGCCTTCAGCCGCTTCCCTCCGGATCTCTTCCACTTCATCATCCAGGACTTCCATGAGAGCGTACGCTATCATCGAGGGATGTCTCAGGGTGGATCCCCAGTGCCTCAAGGCCTTTACGGCAAGTAATCGTATTTCAGGGTTAGGATTATAAATAGCATTGATATAAGCCCTTGCGCTTTGTTTCCTTGTGCGATCGTTTATAGCGCCAAAGGAGCCCAATGAGTCCCAGGCCATCATGCGGATGTTTTCGTCAGGATCGTTGGCCAAGGTCTTGAACATAGCTCTGACCGCATCTTTTTTAACATGAGGATCAAGCCCTTCGATTCCCCTCAGCGTTTTAAGGGTGTAGGCCGCAGTTCCTCTGGCGCTAGGATGTTCACTATCCAAGGCCCGGACGTTTGCCCTGACAAACTGTTCCGCTGTAGCGCCAAGGTGGGCTAAAGCCAGCCTGGCAGATTTTCTGAGAAAGTCGTCTCTGTCGGAAAGGTGGCCGAAGAGAATCTCCATAGCTTCTCTTTTGGCCGGACCATCTTTTACTTTTCCTTTTTTAGCGAGGTTATCCAAAACTACTATGGCGGAAAGTTTCGCGTTACGGCTTCCGGACTCAAGTTCAGGAACAAGAAGTTTAACTACTCCCTCATCTTCAATTCCGAGCCTTGTTAGCGCGCTTATAGAAGCTTTGACAACAAGTAAATTTTGATGATAGAAACATCCGGCCACAGCCGGCGGCACCCTGTCATCCCCTGCGCCAAGCTTGCCTAACATATTTACGACAACCACGCGGATCGAAGCATCGCGCACGGATAAAGCATCAAGAACAAATTTGGTTATGTCCTTTCTTTCTTTGGAGCCTTTCTTCTGCAAAGAGCCTATATTTGCCAAAGCCTCTATGCTTTTTGCGCGGATGAAGGGAGGTACTTTCGAATTTCCGAATATATTCTTCAGGCGCTCTACTGCCTTCAGATCTCCTATCCTTCCCAGGGCGTACATCGAACTTGAAACAACACCCACGTCCTTATCCGATAGATGTTTTACCAGCTCTTCCACGGCCATGGATCTCAGCGCAAGATCTATTTCTCCACTCGCCATGTCGCCTAATCTTCTGGCAGCATTTTCCCTGAAGGATACCTCTTCATCGTTCAGCTCCCCTACCAGGCCAGGAATTGCATCTTCTCTAAGCCACTGTAAGTCTTCCCATTTCCTTTCTGCAGCAAAAATACAGCCGCTAAGGATATTTTCGATTTTCTCAGTATCAAAGGAAGAAGCTAAATAATAAGGCATAATGAGCGAAGTTCCCATTTCACGCAATGCCATGGCCGCAAATCTGCGGACCTTTCTGTTTCTGTCTTTGAGGGCATCGGTTAAAGCATAAATTATATATCCTAATTCGTCCTTCTTTTCCTCAGGGTTTCGCATCAAGACTTTGCCGATCTGCCGCAAAGCATCAACAGAGTTTATCCGAACTTTTAGATTTCCATCCGCTAAAATGATAACAAGGGGATGGATGGCTTTTTCATGCCTTATATTACCCAAAGCTGCCGTCACAATTTCCCTGAATTCCGCGTCCCTGCGGAAGGTATCATGAAATAAAACGCTTTCCAGTTTTTCTACGGCTTGGACTTTCTTTTCGGGTTCTTTTATCTTCAGGGCAAGATTGCATATAGCTTCTGCGGCTCTTCGGCGGACCAGCTTATCTGGGTCGGACAGTCTCTCAAGCAGGGGCTCTATTGCACTTTCATTGTTTTCAACAGAAGACACCCAGACCACGGCATCCTTTCTCGCATCCGCCATCGCCTGTTCCCAGTTATTGCCTTTGGCACGGAGCAAGGCATCCTTTTCTCTCGCGTCCCTCATCTCTCTGTCTTGTTCTTGCTTTAATCTCTCGATTTCAGCTCCGGGATCGGCTTTTCTGGTTTTGGTCTCTTCAAGTTCGCGCGCATGGCGCTCCTTCATTTCTTCCAAGGAAGAAGAAAGTTCCCCTTTTCTGGCTTCAAGACGCGTCAGTTCCTGGCGTAGTTCACTGCCGGGTTTGAATTGTTCGCGAGCGGATTCCAGTTCCCGTTCCATGCTTTCTTTCAATTCCCTGACTTTAGAATCAATCGCCGCTATCTCTCCTTCGATTTCCGCTGTCTCCGGAGACTTTTCCTTTTTCAGGCGATCGATCTCTTCTCTCTCTCCGGCAGCCGCGATCCGTTCCGGCAGGGTTAAGAGGTGTTCTCTCTGCAGCATACGGGTCTTTTCAGATAGCCGGTGCTTTGTCCTTTCTTCATGTCTTATTTTTGCCTCATACTCTTCCCGTATCCTTCTGATCTCTTCCTCAAGCTTAAGCCTCTCTGCCCGTTTCACATCCTCACTCTGCAATGTCGAGGTGAGGCGTTCCTTTTCTCGCTCAACCCCCCTCATTGCCTCTTCAACTTCGCTGATTTCGCGCGCATGACGCTCTCCCATGTCTTTAGTTGACTGCTCGAGTTCGCTTTTCTTTCCTTCGGCTTCCTGTAATTCCTGCTTTTGCCGTGACTCTAATTCTTTAATTGAATGTGGGCCGTTTAAAACACCGACCAAAGCACGCACAAGATCTTCATCAGGCGCGTTTAACTTTCGCAGGACCTTCCATGCTATCTCACGCACATCTCCTTCGATATCGGACAAACTTTTTAAAAGGGCTTCGATTATAGGATCCCTGAGCTCATCAGGCATGCCCAGCCAGTTTTTCCAATTTTCGCTAAGATCATCCAAGGCATTGACAGCAGCAATGCGGATAGAAGGATCGGGACAGTTT
>JBHIBX010000122.1:0-4650 GCA_046759285.1 Candidatus Omnitrophota bacterium | reverse complement strand
TATTCAGGTGCGGCTTTGTTCGTTCAAATTTTTGCTTGGCCATTGCTTCCTCCTTAAATTACGTATTGTTATGGTTGCTATTATTATTAATATTATCCCTGTGTAGAACCAGGTACAATTTTCTCCATTATATCTTTAGGCACTTCTTGGTAAAAAGAAGGCTCCATTGTATAGGTTGCGCGTCCCTGTGTCAAGCTCCTTAACGCCGTAGCATAACCGAACATTTGAGCCAGGGGCGCAAATCCTTTGATAATTCTTGCCGTTCCCTTCTGGTCGATACCTTCGATCTTTATGCGCCTCGCGTTCATGTCGCTGATCACGTCTCCCAGATACTCATCGGGCGTGGTGACTTCAAGGTCCATGATCGGTTCCAGGAGAACCGATTTTGCCTTCTTCAGGCCTTCTCTCAACGCGATCGCGCCCGCATTGTTAAACGCAAGCTCCGAAGAGTCAACTTCATGAAATGACCCGTCATAAAGAACAACTTTAACATCCGTTACCGGATAACCGGCCAGGACGCCGCTTCTCGACGCGCTTCTTACCCCTTTTTCTATGGCGGTAAAATATTCTCTGGGAATAACGCCGCCCTTTATCTTTTCTTCAAACATTATGCCCTCGCCCTTTTCAGCGGGACTAAGTTCGATCTCAACATGCCCGTACTGCCCGCGGCCGCCGGTCTGCTGGATAAATTTACCTGTAGCCTTAACGGATCGAGTAACAGTTTCCCGGTAAGCCACCTGCGGATTTCCGACATTCGCCGAAACATTAAACTCCCTCTTTATCCTGTCCACGATAATCTCCAGGTGCAGTTCGCCCATCCCGTTTATAAGCGTCTGTCCGGTTTCTTCGTTGTATCTGACCTTGAAAGACGGGTCTTCCCCCTCGATCTTCTTGAGCGCCTCACCGAGCTTGTCCTGGTCGGCCCTCGTTTCAGGCTCGATCGCCATGGATATGACCGTATCCGGATACTTGATCTTTTCCAGGATAACCGGACGGGATTCATCACACAGCGTGTGGGCCGTCGTGGTGAATTTTAACCCGACAACCCCTACGATCTGGCCGGGACCGCTCTCCTTGATTATTTCCCTTTCATCGGCGTGCATGCGGACGATCTGACCGATCCTTTCCTTCTTCTCAGAAACCGGATTATATACATATGTGCCGGTTTCTATTTTGCCTGAATAGATCCTGAGAAAAGTCAAATTGCCGATATATGGATCCGCCATAAGTTTGTACGCGAACGCGCATAAAGGTTCATCCTCCAGGGGTTTTAACTCAATTTCCGCTCCGGTCGAGGGATCCATTCCCTTAACCACGGGAATCTCCAACGGAGAGGGAAGATAATCGACGATCGCATCCAGCAGAAATTTTATGCCTTTGTTTCTGAGAGCTGTTCCGCATAATACAGGCGTAAATAAATTTCTATCAGTAGCCTTCCTGATGTAAGCTTTAAGCTCATCCGGATAAATTCCGCCGTCATGCGCGTAACGGTCCATCACTTCTTCGTCGACATCTGCAAGCTTCACTATAAGATTATGCCGGTAGTGGCTGCAAATATTCTTCATGTCCTCCGGTATCGGCGCCTCAGTGATCTCCCCGAGATCCCCTTTCTCGCTGAACATGTAAGCCTTGCCGGTTACAAGATCTACGATCCCCCGAAACTCATCCTCTTTGCCGATGGGCACCTGTATGGGCTGGGCGTTCGCACCCAGTTTTTCGTGCATCTCTTTTATGCCTTTGTAAAAGTCCGCTCCGGTCCGGTCCATCTTGTTTATAAACACTATCTTCGGCACCTCGTAATGGTCTGCCTGCCTCCAGACAGTCTCAGTCTGCGGCTGTACACCACCGACCGCGCAGAGCACGACAAGCGCCCCGTCCAGCACTTTCAAGGACCTTTCCACTTCGATGGTAAAATCCACGTGACCGGGCGTATCGATGATATTTACTTTTTTGTCTTTCCAGGAACATGTAGTTACCGCGGAAGTGATCGTGATGCCGCGCTCCTGCTCCTGCTCCATCCAGTCCATCACGGCAGTTCCTTCATGGACTTCGCCCATCTTGTAGATCTTTCCCGTATGGTAAAGGATCCTCTCGGTTACCGTCGTCTTGCCCGCATCAATGTGGGCTATGATTCCGATGTTCCTGAGATCCTTTATGTTTTCCATGCTTCTCGAGTTTGTGTTCTTTTGATTTATACTAGCTACTACCATTTTCTACATTACCATTTATAATGAGCAAACGCCTTGTTTGCTTCGGCCATCTTATGGGTATCCTCCCTTTTCTTCATCGAAGCGCCTTCCCGCTTGTACGCGTTCAAAAGTTCCCCCGCCAGTTTCTCCTTCATGGGCTTGCCCTTCTGGGCCCTCGCAAAATCCCTTATCCATCGCATCGCCATGAACTGACCTCTCTCCGGCTTTACCTCTATCGGAACCTGGTACGTCGCGCCGCCGAACCTCGTTGATTTTACTTCCATGAGAGGACGCGCGTTTTCAACGGCCTGGTTAAAAACTTCCAGCGGCTCCTTGTCCTTGACTTTTTCCTTTAAAACATCCAGGGCACCGTAGACAATGCTTTCGGCGCGAGACTTCTTGCCGCGCTCCATTATCATGTTTACGAATTTGCCGATCAGTTTGCTGTTATATTTTGGATCAGCTTTCGCTGTCCTCTTTTCTGCTCTTCTTCTTCTCATGATATCCTTATCCTTTAGGCTTCTTCGCCCCGTACTTCGACCTTCCCTGCCTGCGCCCGTCAACCCCGGCGGTATCGAGAATGCCTCTTACAATATGATAACGGACCCCCGGCAGGTCCTTTACCCTGCCTCCCCTTATGGAAACGATCGAGTGTTCCTGGAGGTTGTGGCCTTCGCCCGGTATGTAAGAAGTGACTTCAATCCCGTTAGTAAGCCGGACTCTCGCAACTTTACGCAAAGCGGAATTCGGCTTCTTGGGCGTCCTTGTCTTCACCTGCAGGCATACGCCCCTCCGCTGGGGGCATCCTTGAAGCGCTGGAGCTTTTTTCTTTTCCTTAATAACTTTTCTTCCTTTTCGTATCAATTGATTTATTGTCGGCATACTTTTCCTCGTCTTTTAGATTATTTCTTCTTACCCTTTCCTTTTGCTTTTCCCTTGCCCTTGCCCTTGCCTTTGCCTTTTTTTTCTTCTTCTTTGACTTCTTCGACTTCCTCTATCACTTCTTCTTCCTCTATATCTTCTTTCTCGGCTATTTCTTTCAGGACTTCGCGGTCAAGGTCGATATCCCTATGGATATCTATGCCGGTTCCGGCGGGAATCAGGTGTCCCATGATGATATTCTCTTTAAGTCCCATTAAACTATCTTCTTTACCCATGGTGGCTGCCTCGGTGAGAACTCTCGTTGTCTCCTGGAAGCTGGCCGCTGATATAAAGCTCTCTGTCGTAAGAGAGGCTTTCGTTATTCCCAGAAGCATGGGTTCGGCGGCTGCGGGCTTTTTCTTCTTTTTTATCACTTCCGCGTTTGCCCTGCGGAATATGCCCTTCTCGACCTTATCTCCTATAAGGAAATTTGTATCCCCGGGATCGGTTATCCGGACGTTTTTAAGCATCTGCCTGACGATCGTCTCAATGTGTTTGTCATTTATCTGGACGCCCTGGAGACGGTAGACTTCCTGAACTTCATTCACCAGGTATTCCTGCAACTTCTGTTCTCCCGAAACCCTCAGGATGTCCTGGGGAACAACCGGACCGTCAACCAGCTGCTCGCCGGCTTTGACTATGTCGCCGCGGTAAGCGTTTAAGTGTTTCCCGTGCGGTATCACGTATTCTTTCCGCATGCCGGTTTCGCTCTCTACGATTATCCTCCTCTGCCCCTTCTTGGCCTCGCCGAACTCCACCCTTCCGTCGATCTCGCTGATGATCGAGGGGTCCTTGGGTTTCCTTGCCTCAAAAAGTTCCGCGACCCGCGGCAGACCCCCGGTGATATCTTTCGTTTTCGTCATAACCCGGTGCGTTTTCGCCAGAACGTCACCCGCGAGTACTTGCTGCTTATCTTCCACGGTGATGTGCGCTCCGACCGGAAGCGGATAGATCGCCTCGACTTCGTTCTTTTCGTTGATCAGAAGAAGTTGCGGGTGGTAATCTTCTTTTTTGGTTTCGATTATCACCTTGTTTTTCACCCCGGTCGCCTCGTCTATCTCAACTTTCATGGAAACATCTTTTTTGATGTCTTCGTACTGCACCTTACCCGGGATTTCCGTCAATATCGGAACAGAATACGGATCCCATTCCGCATATTTTTCGTCTTTCTTGATCGCACCCCCATCCTTGAAGAAAATATAGGATCCCTGGGGTATGGTTTGGCGCTCGATCTCACGTCCATCCGGCTCGTTAATGCTTATCTGCCCGTTCCGGTTAAGAACGACGAATCTGCCGGCCTCTCTGCTTTCCACGACCTTCAGGTTGTGGTATTTTATGACGCCTTTCTCTTTGCTCTTATAGAAAGACTGCTCGACTATCCTTGAGGCAGTTCCGCCGATATGGAAGGTTCTCATTGTAAGCTGTGTGCCGGGCTCACCGATAGACTGTGCCGCTACGACGCCCACCGCTTCACCGATTTCGACGATCTTCCCCGTGGCAAGATTTCTGCCGTAGCACTTGGCGCACACGCCGGTCGGGG
>JBHIBX010000121.1:0-4667 GCA_046759285.1 Candidatus Omnitrophota bacterium | reverse complement strand
AGAGAGCGCGGTCGATGTTTCCTGGGCGCGTCTTTTCACATGGGGCAGCCAGCCTCAGCTTGCACTGTTGCGAAGCCGTAAACTTGCAACAAGAGTCGTAAAGAGGCTGAACTTAAGGGAGACCCCGGATCAGCTTCTTACCATGGTAACGGTCAAACCACGTAGAGGCAGCAATGTCTGCGAGGTCGCTGCCAGGAGCAAGTATCCTGAAAAGGCCGCCAATATAGCCAATATGTGGCTTAAAGAGTTTATCAATTTAGACATAGAAAGGGAGAAAGCTGCGGTTGGAGAAGGTGCGCCTGACCTGAAAAAAAGGGTCTTTGAAGAATCCCAGAAGATCTTTCAGTTCGAGAAAGAGCTGAATAAGTTCGAAAAGGAAAACAAAGAGGCTGTAGAAAAAGGGAAACGCATAAAAAGGCTTGAAGCGCGGTCCGAACGATTAAAAAAAGACCTTAAAACCCTTTCCGGTCAGTATGAAGAGGATCATCCCAGGATAGCCTATTTTAATACCGAATTGAAGTCGATGGAGGAACAGGTCAAAAAGGAAAAGGACGCGATCTTTGCTGCTAACCTCCAGGATAAAGTAGCGGAATACGATCTCCTTGTCAGAAAGGTTGGAAATCAGAAGGTTTTATATAATAAGCAGTTGGAAAAAATTCGAAAAATAAGTCCTCCGGAGAAGCTGTCAAAGGCAAACGTCCAGATCGTTGATGAGGCGCAGATCCCCAAAAAACCCTTGCCGTGGGGCAGAAGGGCAGCTTCCTTGTTATTGGTCGGTTTGCTTATCGGTGCAGCAATATGTTTCGGATTAGAGTATATGGATACTACCCTTAAGATCGCCGAAGAGGTGGAATTTTACGCGAAAGAGCCATTCTTGGGATACATCCCTTCAATAAGGCAAATAGTAAAGAGCAGGACAGAGCTGTATCTGTTTTCCCACTTGAAGCCGGATTCGAAAATATCCGAATCCTTCAGAAACATAAAAGTGGCAATGATCTTCACCGTTCCGGAGGAGAAGTCCTTGAAAACGATTGCGGTAACGAGCTCCATGTCTGAAGAAGGAAAGACTTTCATTGCTTCCAACCTTGCTATAAGTTTTGCCCGCGCGAAAGAGGAAACCTTGCTTATTGACGGTGATATGAGAAGGGGCGTGTTGGGCAAGATATACGAAACAAAGGCCAAAAACGGTCTCAGTGAAGTATTGGACGGAAAATGCAGTCTTAAAGAGGCCATTGTTTCAACGTCCGCACCTGGCTTGTCTCTGCTTTCTTCGGGAGGCCGTGTTCCCAATCCCACTGATCTTTTAAGTTCCGAAAAATTTAAGGATTTTATGAAAGAAGCAGGATCTATATTCCAGCGTGTAATTATCGACGTCCCATCCATTTTGAGCTATGCCGATGCATTGTTCTGGGGAAATAATTGTGAAGGCCTGGTTCATGTTATTGGGGCGAGCGTTACGCCATTAAAAGACGTTACTGCAGCAAAAGAGAAGCTGAAAGAAAAGGCGCACATTATCGGTGCGGTTTTAAATAACGTTTCGATAGAAAAGGACTTTCGTTATTATTACCATTATTATCAGTCTTTTCTGGAAAAGAAATTTGCGAAGAAATAAAGGGGGAAAGTCATGTGGAAACGGTTGATGGACAAGCTAAAGGAAATAGACCTTAACAAGATAAAGGAAAAGTTAAAGAACATCGATATCTCAAAACTGAAGGATATCGACCTGTCTAAACTAAAGGAGATCGACCGGACCAAAATAAAGAAGAACTTCATATGGATACTCTTAGGTATTTTGATATTCGTGATGATCCTTACCAGGACAGTCGGCAAGATAAAACAGGTGTTTTTTAAGGTAAAAGAAGTTAAAAAGATGGTGGAATTTCTCGAGACCATCCCCGTGAAAGTATATAAGGTAAAAAAGATGGATTTCAAGGACACCCTTCCGGTCTTGGGGAGGATCGAGGGTTTCAGGGAAGTGGACCTTAAGTTCGACAGTAAAGGGGTGCTTGAAAGTTTTAATTTTGAAGAAGGCGAGCGCATACTCGAAGGGGATATTATAGCCAGCCTTGACCAGAAGGACGCGCTTCTTAAGCTCAAATATGCCGCCATCGAACTTGAGAAAATACAGAAGCTTTATGACCTGGGAGGGTTAGATAAGATCGCGCTGGAGCAGAAAAAGCTTGAATATGAGTCAGCCAAACGGGACCTTGAAAAGACGAACATCTACGCTCCAAGCGACGGGTATCTTGGCAGCAAGGAAAAGGATGTAGGCTCTTACATAACTCCCCAGGACAAGGTCGGTATTTTTGTGGATTTTGGCGAAGTCTACGCGGCGTTTGATGTCATCGAGGAAGATTCGCCGAAGATCGAGCTTGGGCAAAACACGGAGATATATCTGGATGCCTATCCCGGCGCAGCATATTCAGGAACGATAGATATGGTCTCTCCAATGATAGAAGGCAGGACGCGGACACAGAAGGTAAGGGTCGAGCTCGACAACGAGGAGAATAAATTAAAACCCGGCATGTTCGCCAGGGCAATAATCAGTACCTATGAAAAAAGAGACGCCCTGATGATACCGGCGGCCTCTTTCAAGAAAAAAGGCCAGCAGTATTTTATCTACGTCGTGCATAGAGATACCGAAGTTGCGGCAGAAGCTGAAGAAGAGGAGATCAGCGAAAGCGGGACCGTCGAGGAAAGAGAGATAGAAATAGAATATCTTACATACGATATGGCGGAAGTCGCGAAGGGGCTTAAGGAAGGTGAGCTGATAATCCGGGAACTTCACCAGGAGTTCAAGGATAAAGACAAGGTCGAGATAACCGAAGTCCAGGAGACTATATTTTAAGGCATAATTTGGTGTATAATAAAAGAGGGAACAGATTAGCAAGTTTTGGTCATTGTATTTGTAGTATTGTATAGTGTTTGTAAATTGTTTATAGAAGATTTAAAAATTACTAAACCAGGTTTGAACTATGGGTTTGCCAGAATTTTCTACAAGAAAACCGGTAACCACGGTTATGATATTCATAGGGGTCATCCTCTTCGGAGTGATATCCCTGGTGAAGATCCCCCAGGAACTTTTTCCCCCTATTACCTATCCTCAGCTGACCGTTTTTACGGGGTATGCCAACGCGGCCCCAGAAGAGGTTGAGACACTGCTTACAAAGCCGGTGGAAGAAGCGGTCGGAACCGTAAGCGGGCTGAAAGGCATACGGTCGATATCCAGAGAGGGTATTTCCATAGTAATGGCCGAGTTTGACTGGGACCAGAATATGGATTTCGCCTCCCTCAGGACGCGCGAAAAGGTCGACCTCATAAAAGCGCGCCTGCCGCGAGATGCTTCCGAACCTCTTGTTGTGCCGTTTAACCCGTTCGAATTGCCCATTATGACGATCAGCGTTACGGGGGACAGGACTCCCGTACAGCTAAGAAAGATAGCCGTTGACACCATCAAGGAAGAGCTGGAGAAGATCGATGGAGTTGCTTCGGCTTCCGTTGAGGGAGGGCTTGAGCGGGAAATACTCGTGGAGGTGAACCAGGGCAAACTTAACGATCATAGAGTTTCAATTGTCGAAGTATCTGACGCGATCACGAACGCGAATTTAAATTACCCGGCCGGAACAATAAAAGAGAGTTTCTATGAGTACCTGATACGCACGTTGGGGGAATTTCAGGACGTCAACGAAATAGAACAAGTCGTTGTCAGGGGCCGTGCGGAAAGAGAAGAAGATATGCGCCTTCCTTTCGAGGAAAGGCTGAAGCGGAGGGCGATCAGCCCCGAGGCGCGTCTTGTTCTGGTGAAAGACGTCGCCAAGGTTAAAGATACATTCAAAGAAAGAAGCAGCTATTCCAGGTATAACGGGGACGAGAACGTTTCTGTATCGATACAAAAACAGGCCCAAACTAACACAATACAGGTCGTTGACAGGATAAGAAGGGCATTCGGCCGTCTTGACAAAATGCTGCCGGAAAACATACGGCTGGAAGTGATATATGACCAATCCGTTTTTATAAGAGACGCCATCAACGGTGTGCGGGACGCCGCCCTGCAAGGCGGATTTCTGGCATTTTTGGTCCTTTTTGTCTTTTTAAGGAACGTCAAAGCTTCGCTGATCGTCACGCTCAGTATCCCGATATCCGTAATGGTGGTTTTCACGCTGATGTATTTCGGCGGGCTTTCCATCAACATGATGTCTCTGGGCGGTCTGGCGCTTGGTGTCGGCATGTTGGTCGATAACGCTATCGTCGTTATCGAGAACATATTCCGGCACAGGGAAATGGGGAAAACCGCCGTGAAAGCGGCAACCGAAGGCTCTACTGAAGTATCAAACGCGATCGTCGCCTCCACCCTCACGACGATAGCGGTTTTCCTTCCCATGATATTCGTTGTAGGCATGGCGGGACAGCTCTTCAAGGAGCTGGCTTTTACGGTAACTTTTTCGCTTTTCGGGTCTCTGTGGGTCGCGCTTACTCTTATACCTCTTTTAAGCTGTAAACTTGGAGGTGGAGAGGAAGAAGTTACAAAAACCGCCGCAGCTCTTACCGGGGGCGAGTTATGGAAAAAAGTCCTTGAAAGATACGAAACTTTTCTAAGATATTTTCTCCGTCATAAAGGATACGGGCTTCTGGCCGTGCTGGTGATATTTATTTCAAGCCTTATGCTT
>JBHIBX010000120.1:0-4711 GCA_046759285.1 Candidatus Omnitrophota bacterium | reverse complement strand
ATGACGGTTTTACCTGCGAGGATAGCGGGCGTTAAAAAGATCGTCCTGGTCTCTCCTCCCAATAAATACAAGAGTATTGACCCGCACATACTCGTTGTGGCGAATCTCCTGAAGGTTGACGAGATATATAAGGTCGGAGGCGCTCAGGCGATCGCCGCCCTTGCCTTCGGGACAAAGACAATACCCAGGGTTGATAAGATCGTCGGGCCAGGTAATGAATACGTGACCGAGGCAAAGCGGCAGGTTTTCGGATTCTGTGATATAGATATGCTTGCCGGTCCAAGCGAGGTCCTTATCATCGCGAACCAGCACGCGAATGTCGACTATATTAAAAAGGACCTCATGGCACAGGCGGAACACCACAAGGGTCTGGCCGTTCTTGTAACACCGTCGCGCAAGATATTCAACGCGCTTCACAAGGACGCGGACGTCAAAGGATACATTGTAAAGGTCAAGAATCTTGACGAGGCGGCAGGCATCTCGAACTTGATAGCTCCGGAGCACCTGCAGCTTATGGTAAAGTCTCCCGGAAGAGTTCTTAAGAAGATCACCAACGCCGGTGCCATATTCCTGGGACAGTATACGCCGGTCGCTATCGGGGACTATGTAGCCGGCCCCAGTCATGTGCTGCCGACAGGAGGAACGGCGCGTTACTCTTCGGGCCTCAACCTGAGAGACTTCGTGAAGAGTTCGCATATTATTTCTTACTCAAGGAGGGCTCTTAGCGGGTCCGCCGGGTGGGTGAAAGAACTTACTGAACTGGAAAAGATGCAGCAGCACTGGGAATCCGTTGGGATCAGGTGTGAATAAAGACAGGAGGAATGATGGGTATATTTAAAAAAGCAAAGGAAAGCGCCAGGAAGACCTCGTACGAAAGAAAGTCCAAGGAAACGCAGATCGAAATACCGGAGCTGAACATTGACGGCACCGGCAGGACTGATATTTCTACGCCGATAGGATTTTTGACGCACATGCTTACGCTTTTTTCCTATCACGGGTATTTTGACCTGGAACTTAAAGCTACGGGTGATACGCATGTTGATAACCATCACCTCAATGAGGATATTGGTATCGCTCTTGGGGAGGCTTTCAAGAAAGCCCTGGGCGACTGTAAGGGCATAACGCGGATCGCTTCGGCTGAAGTGCCGATGGATAGAGCGAGCGCGAAGGTCCTGGTGGACCTGTCTAACCGCGCCGCATTCCGCTTTGACTCCAAAACGCCGATTCCGACGACGGAGGAAGAAGGCTATTCCATTGAGCTTGCGAAGGATCTTCTGGAAAGCTTCTCGAAGAAGCTGTGCATAAACCTCCACATCGAAGTAGGAGGAGACGGTGACGTGCATCACTACCTTGAGGCGGTCTTTAAAGCCTTTGGGGCAGCGCTGGACAAGGCGACGCGCATTGATCCGCGACGCTCGGGTGAGGTCCCGTCCAGCAAGGGAATCCTATGATCGGAATAATTGATTACGGGTCGGGGAACCTGAGAAGTGTATATAACGCTTTTCAATACCTCGGTCAGGACGTCAAGGTCTGTGAAAAGGCCGGCCAGCTGGAAGGCATCGACAAGATGGTGCTTCCGGGTGTGGGCTCGTCAAAAGACGCACTGGAAGGCCTTAAAGAGAGGGGCCTTGTCGAGCCGCTTCTGGACCACATAAAAGGAGGCAGGCCCTTTTTAGGCATATGCCTGGGTCTTCAGCTACTTTTCACGCGCAGCGAGGAAAGCGGCGGGTGCGATTGTCTTGGCGTTATCAGTGGGGAGGTAAAGCTTTTCCCACGGGAGAAAGGCATCAAGGTCCCCCAGATCGGGTGGAATACTGTAAAGATGCGCAACCCATCATGTCCGATCTTGAAGGGTATCAAGGACGGAAGTTATTTTTATTTTGTCCATTCGTATTATTGCGACAACGAAGAGGCAGAATATACGGCGGGTGAAACAGAATACGGTCTTTTCTATACGTCGGTTTTGTGGAAAGACAATATTTACGCCATGCAGTTTCATCCGGAGAGGTCGCAAAAGAACGGCATAAAACTTTTGGAGAACTTTACCAAGCTATGAAGGTGATACCAGCGGTAGATATAATCGAAGGCAAGACAGTGAGGCTCGAGCAGGGAAAGTATGACCGCAAATTAAGTTACGATGTCTCACCGGTTGAGGCCGCAAGAAAATGGGAAGCTGCCGGCGCTGAGCTTATCCACGTTGTGGATCTTGACGGGGCAAAAAAGGGACGCCCCGTAAATCTCGGTGTCATTGAAGAAATAGTCAAGGCCGTTAACGTGCCGGTTGAAGTCGGGGGCGGCTTCAGGAAGGAGCTTGATATTAAAAGCGGCCTGGACAGGGGCATATGGCGCGTTGTGGTAGGATCCGGGGCATTTGAAGATATTGATTTTGCGAGGGACTGTATAGAGAATTTCCGGGAACGCGTGATCCTGAGCCTGGACGCTGAAGACTCCAGGCCTCGCGTCCGGGGATGGGAAAAAGCCGTTGAAGTGGATCTCTTTGATATACTGGAAAAGTTCCGCTCCTTCGGCGCCAGGGAGATAATATATACCGATATCAAGAGGGACGGAACGCTTTCCGGGCCGAATGTGGAAAACTTAAAGAAGATCCTGGCCAAAGTTGACTTGAAGATCATTTCAGCGGGAGGAATAAAGACCGTTGACCATGTCAGGCAACTGAAGGAACTGGAGCCGATGGGGCTTTCCGGCGTCATTATCGGCAGGGCCCTTTACGAGGGGACGATCGATCTGGAGGAGGCGATAAGTGCTGGCAAAACGGATAATCCCGTGTCTTGACGTAAAAGACGGACGCGTTGTCAAGGGCGTGAATTTCGTTAACCTGCGCGACGCGGGTGACCCTGTGGAAAACGCGAAGGTCTACAACGACGAAGCGCTGATGAGCTGGTGTTTCTGGATATAACCGCCAGCTACGAGGACCGCAAGACCGTTGTGGACATGGTCGGGCGTGTTGCCGAGAAGGTTTTCATGCCGTTTACGGTAGGGGGAGGCATATCCTCCAACGAGGACATACGAAGCCTTTTGAACGCGGGGTGCGACAAGGTTTCCATAAATACTGCCGCCGTCAAGAGGCCTCCGCTTGTAAGTGAGGCCAGTGAGCGTTTCGGTTCCCAGTGTATTGTTGTCGCCATCGACGCCAAGAGAAGGCCGGATGCCTCCTGGGAAGTTTTCGTGAAAGGCGGGCGTGAAGCGACGGGGATAGATGCCGTCGAATGGGCGCGCGAAGTTGAGAAACTGGGAGCCGGTGAGATCCTTCTTACGAGCATGGACCGTGACGGGACAAAGGATGGGTTTGATGTAGAGCTTACGCGCGCGATATCGGATGCGGTGAACATACCCGTCATAGCATCAGGAGGGTGCGGAAGCCTGGAACATTTTTTTGAGGTTTTTAAGGAGACAGGGGCGGATGCTGCGCTCGCGGCTTCGGTTTTTCATTTTAGGGAATTTTCAGTTGCAGATGTTAAAAAATACCTGAAGGACAAAGGAGTCATAGTCAGGGAGGATAATGATGGAACTGATTGACAGGCTGAATTTTGATGAGAAAGGTCTTATCCCGGCGATTGTACAGGACGAAAAGACCTCGAGGGTCCTGACGCTATGCTACATGAATAAGGAAGCCTTCGAGAAGACGCTTAAGGAGAAAAGGGTCTACGTGTACAGGCGCTCAAAAGACCGCGTTATGCTGAAAGGCGAGGTCTCAGGGTGCGTTCAGTCAGTAAAAAGCGTCTACCTGGACTGCGAGAACAATTCTCTTCTTTTTAAGGTAGATCAGGACAAGGCCGCTTGTCATGAAGGGTATTTCACCTGTTATTTCAGGAAAGTGAACGAGAAGGGAGAAGAAGTCATCGAGGAAGAACGAATCTTCAATCCCGACGACGTATATAAATAACGCTCATGTATTTTCCGGATAAAGAAAAATTCATAGAACTGGCGAAAAAGGGCAACGTCATCCCTGTTTACAGGGAGATGCTGACGGATTTTGACACCCCCTTGTCTGCTTTTCAGAAGATAGACGAAGGAAATTTTTCGTATTTGCTCGAATCTGTCGAAGGCGGCGAGCGCCTCGGGAGGTATTCATTTCTGGGAGGCAATCCCTCTCTTATCTTCGAGAGCAAGGGAAAGACAATAAGCATAAAACGGGGGGATAAGGTCGAGACTTACCAGACAAAGGAAGATCCCGTAAGCGAAATAAAATCAATAATGAGCAGGCTTAAGTTTGTCGCAATCGATGGGCTTCCGCGGTTCTGCGGAGGGCTCGTGGGATACATGGGGTATGACGTGGTCCGGTTTTTTGAGAACATCCCGGATAAAAACCCTGACGACCTTGATATTCCCGATACGCAGTTCGCCTTGACCGATACTATCATCATTTTTGACCACGTAGACCATAAGGTCAAGGTTGTTTCCAATTCACTGATCGAAAAAGACGATCCCGGGGAAGCGTATGACAAGGCCTGCAAAAAGATAGACAGGCTGGTCGAAAAGCTCAAAGGCCCTACGATAGAACCCGAAGACAAAGAGGCGAATCACGTCTCTTCCGAAATAGAATCCAACTTTACGAAGGAAGCTTTCCACCAGATCGTTGAGGAAGCCAAAGAGCACATCCGTGCCGGCGACATTATCCAGGTAGTTCTTTCACAGAGACTGAAAAGCCGCATAAGCTCAGACGCTTTTACGGTATACAGGGCCCTGAGGT
>JBHIBX010000119.1:0-4727 GCA_046759285.1 Candidatus Omnitrophota bacterium | reverse complement strand
CTCCTCCAATCTCTTTCCATCCCCCCTCCCAGAAATTCAGTCCCTTCCTCAGTCACTTCCACTATCTCTTCCCTTTTCCCAAGATCGCGTAACATCTCTTCTGTCTCTTTCCCGCCCCTAAGACCGGGTAACATCTTTTCTATCTCTTTTCTCACCAAATTTAAGTCTTCCCAGGCTGTCGGAGTTCGAGGAGGTTTCGCAATACGACCTATAAGCAAGGGATATAGAGCAAAATAAAGATCGTCATCGCGAGCGGCGTGAATAAATTCTCTAAGAACATCTTCTATCGCGCTTTCTACTTCTTTTCCTTCACTTCCAAAAGCAACATTATTATCAAGAAAACTATCAAGTAATACATTTCTACCTTTTCTTGTCGTGAAAACTCCTCCTTTATCGGTGAGCAGCTTTCTTAATAAAGCATAACGCCCCTTGTAATCCATATTGATGAAGAAATCATAGATCGAGGGCAAAGAAAAATAGTCAAAATCTTTTTCGCCGGGGAGAGCTTCAGCAAACATATCCGGGGCTTCGCGGGACCAATCCTCGATAGCTTCACTGCCGTCACCCCAATGAAGCATTGTATCGGGGGCCTCCAATTGCACCGAATCTCTACTATACCAATACCAGAGCTCGAAAAGATACGTCTTCAAAGCAGTATCATCTTCTCCCGTCCACAGAAGCGCTGTTAGCAACTTGGTGTGGCTTCTAAACATTCTTTCCATCATTGCCTCGCCTACTACAGCTTCACCGACTTTTGAAAATACGTAACTGTCACTACCGCCGCCGATCAAGGCGAAGAGCTCCTTCTCCAGGCGCTCCAACTGCTCGGGCGTTTCCGCCTTTTCTTCAATAAGATACTCCAGTCCCTGGGAGAACCCCATGGCCTTTTGTTTCTGAAACAGCAGTTTCATCAAGCTAAGAGCTTCTTCAAAAGGCAAGTCCTTTATCATGGGAACTATGAGGTGTTCCTGAAGTGTATTCCGCACAAACACGCTACGGGAGAAGAAGCTCAAAAGAAAGAACCGTTTTTTCCTCCGGGCATCGTTCTTCTGAACTCTCCGCGACTTATTGATAAAACCTATCCCTTTTTCTACGATCCGGTCAAAATATGAAGGCACATCTTCAAAAAGGAACCCCTCCTTAAATATGTCTACATACTCCTGCTTCATCGCAAAGACTTCGTCAAAATTAAGAAGAGGCCACGCGCGTAAAAAGCTCTCTATTTCCTTGAAGAACTTATCGGCTCTCCTGGCTTTAGAAAGGCGCTCAAAAAGGACCCTGAAAAGATTCACCTTAAAGCCAATACAATTTTCTACTTTTATTGAAAAGCTTTGCTCGGGCGGATCAAACCCAAACCTCCTGAATGCCGCTTCAGGATCATTTATTGCCAGTCCGATCTTTTCGAAAGTCGGCAAATCGAAATTCGATTCGGACGTTTCAAATGCGCAGTCAATAAATATCCTGTCTATGACCTTTTCGTATTCCTCCTGGTTCTTTACAAACAAACGCTCAAAATGAGCACAGAGCATAATGCATTCGTCCAATGAAAGGCCCTTCCACGCCTTAAACGCCTTCTCATTCTGTAAATCACACATCAAGAAATCTGAAATATTCATAAATATCCTATATGCATAATCTTCATCGGGATAAATCTCCTCCAACGCTTTAAGAGCTGCCGCGATCTCATCAAGTGAATAGCGATTCATTAATTTTTTAGCCTGAAACTCGGTCAAACGTCTTTCGCTGTCTTCCGGATGGCTTTCGGTGAAAAGCTTAAAGATGCGTTGTGCAAGAACCATCTCCTTCTTACCCTTTTTCCTGATCCGGACGGTCAGTTTTGCCTTTTTCATCGCGGAACGGACTTCATTTAGATCGATACCCGTTTCATCGTCAAGCCCTATCATTGATTCAAGCATAGGGTAGTCTAAGGATAATCCCTTTGAACGCACCACTTTAAAGTAGTTCAAAAGCATGCTCTCGTCGTCCTCATCCTCTTCTTCGTTCTGTCCCAGATCGTAGATCTGTTTCAGGCCACAATACACGATCCGCGTCCAAACCTGCCTCTTCGCGAAACCTCTTATGCCCATCCTTCGAGCGAAAGAATCCGCGGCATTCAAAAGCGTCCAGGAAGTCTCAAGGTACTCTCGATAATCAGGTGCGTTTTCAGAATCGTCAAATGCGGCTACTTCCCCTCCGACGGCAAAAGCTAAAAGATCGAGCACAAACTTTGCCAATCTTTTCCCATCTACAAACAGATCCACTTCCGACAAGACGTCTCCCTGAAATAGATCCCTGATAAACTCTAACACTTCACCGGGTGATCCCCGGATCTCTTTAAGGAAGTCGGCTCGGACTTCATCGAGATTATCAACTTTTATATGATCGAATTTCTCTTCAAAAAATGGAACATGACCCATCAGGTGCAGAACAGTAACGTAGAAAAGCGATTTTTCTTTCAGTTCATAGGAAGAAGCGACCTCTTTATCAAGTATGTCCTTTAGTCTTTTTACAGAAAGGTTCAAGAAACGTTTATTGTTATCAAATCTGATGCCGACCGGGCTGTAAAGCCTCTCTTGGCTTATTTCTCCTCCTTCCTCGAGAAAGCCATGATCACTGTCTATCTGCTTAAGGACCCCGGGCAACACCTCCCTGATCAGGTATTTATTGGCATTTTTTGCCGGTAATTCATCCCAATTGTGGGATTCCTGCTCAATAAATTTATGAAGAATGCCACCCTTTTTCTTCAATACCCGCCTTGTCGCGCGTTGGATTTCATCGGGGATCGAGGACAGAGCATAAGATATTCCTTCAAAATCCTTGAGAACCGTTAAGGTCTCGATATTGAGCATCCGGTCGGTCGAGGTTCCGTGAACCTTTCCCCAGGGCAAACCGCTTTCCCTGAGTTTCTGGAAAAAGGAGATCGCGCCGTAAGGATTGAAGCCTTTTTCTTCAAGCATCAGGAACGCCATCATGTCCGCTTCATATTCGCTGTATCTTGAAACGCCGAATGCCTGGCGAATGTTTTTTCTTTTGGCAACATCGCCAATCCTTTGAAAATGTTTTTTATCCAGATGGGCTATTTCGTGCAAGATCACATAGGCCAATTCCTCTTTATATTGGAGAAAATCAAATAGCTCCGGAGTGAAAACGATCGTTCCGTCAGCCATCACTAACGAATTTAGTCCGTAACCCCTTGAAGCAAGCACTTCGATCCTTGGTATATCTTCTTCTTCGACATCAGGATAAAGCTCCCGCAAGAGTTCCTTTATATACTGATTTAAAGCATGGTCCTGCGGCAAAAATCCAAAATCGGCCTTTAATAGATTAAGCTCTTTCTTGGCTTCATGCCTGGCTGAAGGATCGCCTCTAAGCAAAAGCATTCCGGTTTTTTCATCCTTTTTCTTCCCGACCATGCCCACGGCAAGACCTAATCTTGGAGCGAGAACAGCATTGTGATAAGCGTGGTAAAGGCCGGCAAACAAAGGAGCGATCAACAAAGGAATCAACGGAGTAAGCGGCTGCAGCATGAGAATAGCAGCAAAATACGCAGCAAAATACGTGAATCGAATATTTATACCCAAGTCAGTGATATCCTCGCGGTCTTCTTCCGGGTGCACTGACCGGAAAGCCAGAACACTCAATACAGAACCGGCAAGAAGGCCAGCAAAAACAGGGATACCAAGAAAAGTTGCAAGCGCGGCAATCCCGCTGACAAGAACTCCGCTGAAGAAAATCTCCTCTGTTCCTCCCAGGGCTAATATGGTTCTATCCGAAAAACCCAGTTTTTTGAGGTAAGGAACGATCTTTTTCCAGACCTTGGGAACCATGCCAACTGTCCCGGGTGGTTTCACCTTCGGCACGTTCATCTCAAAAGTTGTCCATCCGTCTTTGAATTCATAAGATAAACTTCCTCCGGCGCCTTCAATGACTTTTTTTGCTATCGAAATACCTATCCCGGAGCTGGAAATAGCCATGGTCTGCTTTAGACTCTCATCTTTATAATGACCCCTGTCGATCAAACGAGCCATATCCGCGGGTGCGGCGTAGCTTTCTTCTATTCTCAAAACATGATATTCATCCGGTTCTGAATTGTTGCTGATAGCCACTTTAATATGATCATCATTTATCTCCCATCTTATTACGATACGCGTAAACTCATACCCCCTCTCCATAAATTCTTTAACGATCCGATTTTTCTCCTCAGGGGTTATATCTTTCCTTTTCCGGAATTCTTCAAGACTTCCGTATTTTTCCGTAAGAGACAGAAGCGCCTTGGCTTTTTCCGCATTGCTGAATATTTCCCCGAAAAACATTTCAAGAGCCATATTGGCATCGAAATCATAGCCATATTCTTGAAAAAGTTCCTCAAGGAAAATTTGTAGCTCGTGTTCTCTGAGTCTAGTTACTTTCATATCGGAAAAATCTGAAATTATCACCTCTCCCTCGGGTTTCGGTTCTCCGCTAAGCACTTCTTCTATCGTTAAAGGAGCATTTTCCTGCTTGCCGGTGTCGACCATCAAGATCGCTTCTCTGGGAGACAATAGTATTTCTTTGGGTGGATAACTGGGTTTTTCTCCCCGTGAAACAAAGACTGTATTTCCTTTTTGTTTCCCTGCTACATTGAGGACAACGGTAGGTTTTCCGGACGCATTATAGAAATCGAGAGCTGATTTATACGTTTCCCCGGCTGGGGTGGAGGAAGGCACAATAACCAGGTCAGCTTTTTT
>JBHIBX010000118.1:0-4800 GCA_046759285.1 Candidatus Omnitrophota bacterium | reverse complement strand
GCGTGAACCTGCATCCTTCGCTTTTACCCAAATACAGAGGGGCAGCGCCCGTGAACTGGGCAATACTGAACGGTGAGAACGAAACCGGCAATACTGTGATAAAACTGACAGAGCGGATGGATGCCGGCAGTATCATCGCCCAGGAAAAGACGCCTATAAACGATGAAGAAAGCGCCCTTGATCTGTTTAAGCGACTTTCACAAAATGGAGGACAGCTTGTTCTCAAAGCCCTAGAGATGATAGAGGCGGATGAAGTGCATCTTGTGGAGCAGGATGAGGGTGCAGTTTCCTATGCGCCCAAACTGGAAAAGAAGCAGGGCGAGATAGAATGGGGAAGGCCCGCTCTTGAGATAGTCAGGAAGATCAGGGGCACGCAGCCATGGCCGGGCGCGTTCACTTTTCTTGAAGGAAAGATGCTGAAGATACTTAGAGCAAAGATCGTTAAAGCCGAGCGTGGCGGCAAACCGGGATGCGTTTGCGATGAGCGCGATTTTATCGTTATATCCGGGGAAGATGCTGTTCAGGTGGAAGAAGTTCAGCTGGAAGGCAAAAAAGCAATGAGCAGGAATGAATTTTTAAGAGGCCACAAACTCAAAAAGGATCTGATTCTGGGAAGTTGAACCAAGCATGAAAATAGGGATTGATATAAGATCAACTTTAAAACGCAGGCGAAGGACGGGCATAGGTTATTATACCTTAAACCTGATAAAGCATTTAGCTATAGTCGATCCGGAAAGCGAGTACTTTCTTTACAGTTACATAAGGCTTTTTGATTTCAAAAGGAGCCTCCCACCCCTCCCGGCCCCGAATTTTCGCCACCGTCTGGACAGGTTGAATTTCAGGCCCGACATAAAAATGAAAGACATGGATGTGTTCCATTCTTCAAGTTATGATATACCGACTTTAAACTCGGCAAAGTTTGTTACTACCGTACACGATATTATTCCACTGGTGCATTCGGAAGGTTTCCGGGAAGAATATCTCAAGAAACTCGATCAGGATATAAGAAAAGTTCTGGATGAAAGCGATCTCATTGTGGTCGACTCGAATAGCACAAAGAATGATCTGGAAAAGATGTTCTCTCCTGTCTCCAAAAGGATCGAGGTAGTTTATCCCGGCAGGGATGAATCTTTTTCGCCAATAGATAAAGAAAGTGAGCTTATCGGGGATTTCAAAAGAAGACACGGCATTGATAGAGAGTTCATCCTTTTTGTCGGAACAGTTGAAAAGCGCAAGAACGTGATGAATCTTGTGCGCGCTTATAACGAATTAAAAAAAGAAAAGAACTTGCCTCACGCCCTGGTCATAGTCGGAATGAAGGGATGGGAAGGGGGAAAGGCCTATGAGCTTGTCGAGGAGCTTGGCCTGAAAGATGAAGTGAAGTTTACTAGCTATATTGATCGCAGGGACATGAACCTTTTCTATAGCGCAGCGGACCTCTTCGTATATCCTTCCCTTTATGAGGGTTTCGGCCTGCCCATTCTGGAGGCGTTCAGCTGCGGAACGCCGACCGTCACTTCTTCTACAACAAGCTGCGGGGAGATCGCAGGAGATGCGGCCCTTACCACGGATCCGCGGGATACGGTCGCGTTAAAGGAAGCTATGGGTAAGGTCTTACGGGACAAGGACTTAAGGGAAGAGTTGGGAAGAAAGGGGCTTGATCGAGCACGCCTTTTCTCATGGGATAACGCGGCGGAACAGTTTCGAAAGATTTTTTATGAGTTGGTGGAAAGAAATGCTTATAAATAAGGCATTACGTACATGTGTTAGGTTTTACCCTTTTGACAAAGGACGCTATAGAGTCATGAAGTTTGCAGAAAGCTTACTTTTTTCTTGTAATGAGGTGATAACCGACTTACACGGAAAGTTTTATTTTAAGCTGGATCTGTCGAAAAAAGGACTTCAAAGTTCATTCTACTACTTTATTCCGGAATGTTATGAGGGGAACACTCAAAAATATATCAATGAGTTCGTGAAGCCGAATATGACTGTAATAGATGTAGGCGCCCACATGGGCTTTTATACATTACTTTTTGCAGGTTTGGTTGGAGAAGGTGGAAGAGTTTATAGTATTGAACCATCAAAGGAAAATTTCTGTCATTTAAAAGAAAATATAGCAATAAATGATATCCGATGTGTTAAAACGTTTCAATTTGCTGTGTCCGATGAAGCAGGAACAGTGCCTTTATATATTCATCCAACCGAAGATTCAGGACATTCTTTAATAAAGAGCGAAAAACCGGGATCGTCTATCGAGGAAGTTCAAGCAGTGACTTTAGATGAATTTATCGATCGTGAAGATATCCAGTACGTTGACTTGATAAAAATAGATGCTGAGGATGTTGAAGATAAAATATTCAAAGGTGCACAAAAAACACTTTCCAGTGGGAAATTACCTCATATTGTCTGTGAAATGCCGTCTACCGTAAAAGGTAAACAGGAAAGAGATGCCCGTGAATTATTATACGCGTGCGGATATAAAAGCTATTTCCTTGATAGGAAATATCTAGAGGAATTTGATCATAAAACTCCAGTGATAGGACGGCAGAACATACTTTACATTAAGGACGATTCGGGCCGAAATGCGACTTAGCCAGATACCGATAATCCCTTAAGAAAAATATTGAATGATTTGCCTTATAAGTATATAATACATGTCCTATTGTTCAAAATCTGCAATTCATCAATCATAGTTTGTAAATAGTTAAGTAGAAGGAGGAAAGTATGGCGATTAAGATAGGAATCAACGGTTTTGGCAGGATCGGGAGAATGGTTCTCAAGATCATGATACAGCGCGGAAATTTTGACATAGCCGCGGTCAATGACTTGACTGACGCCAAGACTTTGGCGCATCTTTTAAAGTATGACTCGGTTCATGGCAAGTTTAATGGAACTGTAGAAGCTGAAGATAGCGCCCTTGTAGTAAACGGCAAGAAAATAGATGTTTTATGCGTAAAAAACCCGGCTGAACTTCCCTGGAAGAAGGAAGGGGTACAGGTCGTTGTTGAGTCGACCGGTGTATTCCGAGAGAAAGCAAAGATCGCTCTTCATCTCGAAGCAGGAGCGGGTAAGGTCCTCCTAACAGTACCGGCAAAGGACGAGATCGATAACATGATAGTCCTTGGTGTAAACGATGATGATCTAAAACCGACAGACAAAATCGTATCCAATGCTTCCTGCACGACCAATTGTCTTGCCCCGATGGTCAAGGTTCTAAACGACAATTTCGGCGTTGAACGGGGCCTTATGTCGACTATCCACGCCTATACCAACGACCAGAGGGTCCTGGATATATTTCACAAGGATCTCAGGAGGGCGCGCGCGGCCGCAATGAATATGATACCCACAACGACAGGCGCTGCCAAGGCCGTAGGCAGGATCATACCTGAACTCGCCGGCAAGATAAACGGTATGGCCGTAAGAGTTCCCGTGCCGTGCGGTTCGCTGAACGACTTTGTCGCTACTTTGAAAAAACCCGTTACAAAAGAAGAGATCAACGCAGCGTTTAAAAAAGAGGCGAAAGGTCCGCTTAACGGGTATCTGGAATATGCTGAAGATCCGATAGTATCTTCTGACATTGTCGGCAATCCCCATTCCTGTATATTTGATGCCGAAAATACCATGGTTATAGACAAGAACATGGTAAAAGTCACCGGCTGGTATGACAACGAGTGGGGTTATTCCAATCGCGTAGTAGACCTTATAGAGCGTCTTGTCTAATAAAAAACTCCAGACAGAAATTATTAGAGGTATTTTATGAAAAAGGCTGTTACGGATATCGACGTCAAAAATAAGCGTGTCCTGATGCGCGCTGATTTTAATGTCCCGCTTGATGAGAATCGCAGGATCACTGACGACAGCAGGATCGTAGCGGCTTTGCCAACGATAAAATACATTCTCGATAACGGCGGCAAACTTATCCTGATGAGCCATCTGGGCCGTCCAAAGGGAGAGGTCAAGGTGGAGCTTTCCCTTGCTCCTGTAGCTGAAAGGCTTTCCGAACTCCTTAAGAAAGACGTCAGAAAGATGGACGATTGCGTGGGCGAGGACGTGGAGGAAGCCGTGAGCGAGATGAAGGACGGAGACGTCATTCTTCTTGAGAATCTGCGTTTTCATAAGGAAGAGACCAAGAACGATCCGGAATTCGCGAAGCAGCTTGCTTCATTAGGTGAAGTTTTTGTAAATGACGCGTTCGGCACCTGCCACCGCGCTCATGCTTCAACGGTGGGTGTGACGGAATACCTTCCGAGTGTAGCCGGCTTTCTCGTGCAGAAGGAAATAGAGTATTTCGAGAAGGTCACAAAGCATCCAGAGAAACCATTTTGCCTGATGCTGGGAGGCGCCAAAGTCGCCGACAAGATACCCGTTATCGAGAACATGATGGACAAGATAGATTTTCTTCTGATCGGGGGCGCGATGGCCTATACCTTCCTCAAGTCGAGGCTTAAGGGTGTAGGAGCTTCTCGCCTCGAGGAAGAAATGATGGATACGGTAGATAAAATTTTTAAAATGGCCAGCACGGAAAAAGTAGGCATATTCCTACCAAAAGATCATGTTGTCGCGCGCGAGATAGACGCAAAAGCCAAGCCGAGGATAATGGACGAAGACATCCAGGAAGGATGGATCGGCCTGGACATCGGGCCCAAGACGATAAAAAGTTACGAATCTGTTCTCAAAGATTCGAAGACGATCGTCTGGAACGGGCCGGTAGGTCTTTTTGAGATGAAGCCGTTTTCCACAGGAACCCGAGAACTGGCCAAGTTTCTTTCCAAGCTGGATGCGACTACCGTCATCGGCGGC
>JBHIBX010000117.1:0-4816 GCA_046759285.1 Candidatus Omnitrophota bacterium | reverse complement strand
AGACCCGCGTCAATCTCCTGCCCGCAAAGATCTTCAAGGTTCAGACCCAGTCCTCCCATGGTTTTTTTGCACTCTTTATCAAGGCCGAGGCTGAGGATATTATTGTCAAGAAGGCGGCCCAGAAGAAACTCAAGTGAAAGGTAATAGACCCTTTTGCGGTTTTCGTTGTGGTACTTCTGCTGCGTCAATATCCAGCGCTCTATCAGCCTGTCGCGGATCGCCATCGCGATGGACTGAAAATTATCGTAATCGGTAGCGCTGTACTGGTCCTTTGCAAGGGCGTACTTGCGATTATGCATAAAGTCGTGCTTCAGGCCCTTTAGCTCACTTTTATCCATAAACTGGAAGGCTCCTTAAGCTTTCAGGAGATTTAAGACGTCTCTCACTTTGGCCGTGGCGACGCAAATGACGGTGTCGGCGCCTCCATAATAAACGAACAGGGTGTCGCCTATCACAACGGCACCGCAGGAAAAAGTGACGTTCGGAACAACGCCGTTCTTCTCGTAATCCGTTTCCGGTTCCAGGAACGGCCTATCGTACCTTCTTATCACTTTGCCGGGATCTTCAAGATCAAGAAGCGCCAGCCCCAGGCGGTACCGCATCTCGCGATCAACACCGTGATAGATCAATATCCATCCTTTATCCGTTTTTATCGGCGGGGCGCCTCCCCCGATCTTGAAATATTCCCATTCAAATTCGGGGCTCATCAATATCTTCTGGTTTTCCCACGTCATCATGTCGTCCGAATACGCGATCCACATGTGCGGAGGTATCCTGTGTATGAGGACGAACTTGCCGTTGTGCTTCTCGGGGAAAAAGCAGGAATTTTTATTGTCTACCCTGTAAAACGGATACATCCTCGGTCCCCAGTTCCACCTGTGACTCAGAAAATCATCCACGGAAATCGAGGAGATCCCAATCTGGACCCCGTTAACGGGAAAGATCATTCCCATGTTGCTTCCGTACGCGGAATAATTAAGGTAGATCTTGTCGTCGACCCTTGTCAAGCGCGGGTCTTCGATCCCGAAACGCTCAAGGTCGCTGGCCGGATCCGGCCCGAAAACGGGATAATCCAGTCTTTCGTCGATCTGGAAACCGTCAGTGCTTGAGGCATAACCGAGCCTGGAAACGCCCGGCTTCGAGCCCTGGGCCCTGTATACGATGTGCACTTTCCCGCCTTCATAAATAGCAGCGCAGTTATAAACCATGATCGATTCCCAGCCATCACCTTTGGGGGCCAATATCGGGTTTCCTTTGTATCTTTTTAATACCATCTCTATCTCCTTTCTAAAATTATCTTTCTCTCTTCAAAAGGTCTTCAAACAGTTCAAGAAACTTATCGGCAGTCGGGCTAGCGGCATTATCCTCGAGATAATCCTCAACGGCCCGCTGCTGCATCTGGTATCTTCTTCCTTTCTCAAAAACATCTACCAAGTTTTCCTCCAAGTCATAATAGAGCTTGTGCTTTATGATTTCCCTGTTGAAATTATAGACGTAATTTGTGTCGCGAGCCAGGATGGGGCACTTTGAACCGAGGCACTGGTATATGGTGCTCCCGACAACAACTACCGGCGCATAATGCTTATTGTAGATCATGCAGTCTGAAGCATGAAGATACTTGTACAGAAGTTCCTGGTCCGGGGAACGTTCCACAACAGTAAAGTCAAATTTTACCCTGTTCTGGATGCGCCTGAACTCACTAAGAACTTTTTCAACTTCCGTAAGTAGAAGCAAGCATATATTATACCGGTCCACCAGACGATCAAGAACCAAGGCAGTGTTCAAGGCGTGCTCGGCGGCCTGGCCAAAAAGAAGGACAACTTTTTTGTCCATGGGAAGATTCAGTTCCTTCCTGGTTTCTTCCATGTTCCCTAGCCTCAATGGATACGATGGATACGGGATAATGCTGAGGATACCTTCAGGATAGGCGTCTCTAAGAAAACCATAATACCTGTCGTCAAAGCAGACTACGTGGTCCCAATCAAACTGAAAATACTCAGGCTTACCGGAGAGCTCTCCATCGTGAACGACGTTCACTGTCTTCGCTTTTTTTCTTATTTCAGGAAAAATGTTCATTATGTGGGCCATCGGGAGCATGCCGAGGTCCTGGGCGACGAAGATATCGAAATCCGCTTCAAGGAGCGGGGTCGTGTTCATCGGCAGGTGGTGGAATCCATAGGGGGCGAAACATCTTGTGACATAAGGCTCATCTTCTTTTTTAGTGAGCGCTGTCCCGTGGAAGGCATGTTTGTAAAAGGTGAAGACCTTCAGGTCAATACCCTTCTCGACCCATTGTCTGCCTACAAGCTCGGCGTGAATAGATGCCCCTGAATCGGTGTTCCACGCTCCTATCATGCCTATCTTCATTCCACCCTCCTTTTTGAGAAAAATCGTGTATATATATTATACGTAATATGCCTTTTCTGGCAATTAAAATAATTTTGCCAAATGGTTCCATAATATGTTAAAATTTTACCTAATTATGCGAGGCGATAAACTACTTATACGAAAACATCATATAAAGGCTGCTGAAAAACTTGCTAAAGACCTGATCCCGGAAATACTTACCTCTCCCACGAAATATGCCATCACGGTCGCCGGGGAATCCGGGGCAGGAAAAAGCGAGGTTGCTTTCGTCCTTTCAAGGATCCTGGCCAGAAAAAACATCAATAATATCCTCCTGCAGCAGGACGATTACTTCCGGTATCCCCCAAAGACCAATTACAGGATGAGACGTTCGGATATCTCCCTTGTCGGCTCCTCGGAGGTCAAGTTTTCTGTCCTGAATAAAAACATAAAAGACTTTAAGGACCCGAAAAACGACCGGTTCGAAAAACCGCTGGTCGATTTCGGCAAAGACAAGATCGTAAAAGAGACTGTAAAATGCAATGCGGCGGGTGTCCTTATAGTCGAAGGGACCTATACGAGTTTACTTAAAAACGTCGACAGGAAGATATTTCTGGCGCGCACCTACAAGGAAACGCTCCGGGCAAGACAGGCCAGAAAAAGGGAAAGAATAGACAGATTCGATAAAAGGATCCTCGCAATCGAACACGGCATTATCGCGAAGCACGGAAGAATTGCGGATATTATCGTCGAGAAAAACTATTCCGTGACTGACAAAGCCAAAAGTCAGAGAGAGATCAAAAGGGTCTGCATGCTTACGGTTCACGGCTACGTGGACGCCAAACCTATTTTGGGAAAGACTGATACGGGAGGTCAGGTGACCTATGTCATGGAGCTATCCAAGGCTCTGGCAAGAAAAGGCATAAAGGTCGACATATACACGCGCAAGTTCCAGCATAAGAAAATCATCGAAAAAGTGGCGAAAAACGTGAGGATCATAAGAATACCTTGCGGGGGCGATAAATTTATCCCCAAAGAAAGACTGTTTCCCTGCCTGGACACTTTCGTGAACAACATGGAACGTTTCATAAAAAAGGAAGGCCTTAAGTACGATGTATTCCATTCCCATTATTGGGACGCCGGATACGTCGCGATAAAACTGACCGAACGGTTTAATTATTTCTTTATCCATACCTTCCACTCGCTCGGGGCCTGGAAAAAAGAACAGATGGGCGGCGATCCGAAAAAGATGGAAAGGCTATACAATTTCAAGAAAAGGATAAAGCTGGAAAAAATAATATTCAAAAAGGCCAGGACCTTTATCATGACAAGCACCGACATGGTAAGGCGCTCCAGAAAGTTCTACAACTACATGTCAAAGAATTATGTTGTACTTCCCGCCGGCGTCAACACTTCCGTCTTCCGCCACTTGAAAAAGGGAGAGAAGGAAAAACGCATCGATGTACCGCAAAACTACATTTTTTGGGTGGGTAGGTTTGCATCCAACAAGGGGCTTGATTATCTTTTAAGCGCCTTTGCGACAACGGTCCTAAAGATAAAAGACATATTTCTTATCATTGGCGGGGGCTCAAAAGTGTCCGGACCTGAAGAGAAAAAAATAAAAAAGGACCTGTGGAGAGTAATCAACAAAAACCAGATCAAAACCAGGGTCTTTTTTACCGGTCATATAAAAGACAAACTGATGCCAAGTTACTACCGCAAAGCCAAGTTCTTTGTCCTGCCTTCCAGGTTCGAGCCTTTTGGCATGACAGCCGCCGAGGCAATGGCTTGCGGTTCCCCTGTTATAATCAGTAAGCGCGCGGGATTAAGGAAATATCTTACAAATAAGAAAGACTGTCTCCTGGTAAATCCCGCCAACAAAAAAGACCTGAGCTGGGCTTTCCAGATCCTGAACCGCAATGTGAACTTTCGCAACAGAATAAGGAAAAACGGCATGCGGCTTGTCAAGGAAGAGTTCTCGTGGACAAGCATTGCCAAGAAAAGTCTGGATTTCTATTATAAAAACCTGCTAGAGATGTGATCATGAAGTTATTTTTACTGGTTGGGGCGATCCTGATCGCCCTCCTCTCGGCTTCCTGCGAAACACCTACCGAATACATCGAAATAACAGGAACGGTCCGCCGCATCCATCTTGAAGGTGGGTTCTGGGGCATAACTGTAGAGGACGGGAGAAAATTCGACCCCGTAAACATGCCTGAAAGATTCAAAAAGGACGGTCTTAAGGTTTTTGTGAAAATGCGTCCGCGGGATGAGCTTGCCGGCGCCCACATGTGGGGGCATATGGTCGAGATCGTGGAGATCAGAGAAGCTGAGTTCTAGTCTTTATTTCTTTTCGGGTTTGCCTGTCTTTTTAGGAGCTTTCGTAACGGTCTTTTTGGCGGCTTTCTTCGCGGGTTTTTTAGCCGCTTTCTTCGGAGCCTTTTTAATTTTCTTTTTCGCGGGTTTCCTT
>JBHIBX010000116.1:0-4832 GCA_046759285.1 Candidatus Omnitrophota bacterium | reverse complement strand
AGATGGACGATGCGCTCGAAACTTACCACAACGGTTTTAATGGAGAAACCTTTATTATAGAATCCAATGATTATGGCATAGAGGGCATAGGGACAAATAAGCTGAGAGGAGTTTTGAGGCCGCTTGAAAAATACCCCCTGGCAAAATTTTACGAACTGGCCCACGCTTTTATTAGAAACGAACTTCATGAAAAAGGAGAATCCGCCTTACTCGATTATATTATAAGCAAACTTGTTTATGAGGGCTTAAGCGGCGAACAGGCCCTTGATAAATACTTAGAGAAAAAAGCTGACAAATACAAGATAACAAAAGAAGAAGACGAGAGAAAGAAATGGAAAGACGCATGGCGTGTCCATTATGCTTTACGCCTTTTCCAGAAGCGGTATGCGAAGAAAGAGGACGAAGAACTGGAAAGCGTGATAAAATCTAACGCTCCTGACGGAATATATCCTCCGCATTTTCCGCCGGACCATATAAAGTTCAGGGATTCTCGTTCTAAAGAATTACGCGGCACTCTGCCTCTTGAGATGGAGATCCTGGATGTTCAAAGGCATGGTCCATTAATTGAGCCCAGAGGTTCGCATGAATTTCATTTGAACGCAGGCCTTCTAGCCATAAATTATATGCGGCTGCTATTTAACAGAATTGTTATTGGCAGACCGGATCAAAAGGGTCTGCGGTTTTCCAAGATAGGACTGTATCTGCATAACAAGAATGAAGGTAAAGTTGTAAAAATAGATGAAAACATGCTATTGCCTGAGTCCCGCATGATTGCCAGGGATGGAGAGGCGAAAGACTCTGATTTAGTTGCCTATGAGGACCCGCGTGTTATTCATCGCAGGGAACTGGAAGAAAAGCATGGAGTGGAAGCGGAACAGGGATATATTTATATGTTCCTGACTGTGGTAAGAAGAGATGGGAAATATTATTCAGCGGTGACAAGGCATAAAGAGGAGGAGTTTCTGAAAAATGTATATAAAAAATTAGAAGATAAAAATGCCGAGGTTAACTGGGAATGGTCTAAGCCTGAAAGACTGATCACGGAGGGCCCCCTCGCCGAGCAAAACATAAAGAATTTCGTGCCTTTCGGCAACCCGACAAATGGCAAGTGGTACGCTAAATTCTGGCCTTCACAGGATCATAATTCTCAAATATGGTTAGCCGAAACTGATAAAAAGAACGGTCTTATGGGCCCATGGAAGGTTGTGGGACCGCTTCCGTACATTACTGCGGCCCTTCCGGGATTTCAGCATTTAGGGCCCTCAGCTTCTGTGGCGGAGTTAAAGCTTGAGAATCTTCCGCCTGGCTTAACAGGTTTTCAACTTGATCTTATCCATGCTGCAGCATTGGAAGATAATGAAGGTGGTAAAAAGAAACCATATTATGATATAAGGCTGCTTTTAACTGACAGAAAGAACCCGGCAATGAAATACTGGAGTGAAGCTTTTCTTGTTCCGACGAAAGGGGAGCCCTATGAAATGGAAGATGGCAAAAGAAAGCTCTGGGTACCGGGAGTTATCTATAGCTGTGGTGCGATATTAAATTGTGAACCCGAATATGATCCCAAAAATAAAAGTTTCATTCTGAATTTTGATGTATATTATAGCGGCTCAGATACCGCCGTATTGTGGGCGACTGTCAAAGTTGTCATTAAGTACAAAAAAGACGAAGAAAAAAGAGAGGCACTCGCCAGAGAGACAAAAAGGATTTCCGGAAGATTGCACAGGGCAGAACCCGAAAAAGAGAAGAAGCTCCCCAGGGAGAAAAAGCCTCCCAAGGAGGAAAAGCCTCCCGAGGAGAAAAAGCCCCCAAAAGATGAAGTTGATATCGGACAAAAGCCGGAGATCGATCATAAATTCCCGACGAGAAATCTCGAAGATCTCGAGCAGCTTGCGACAAGTTTTGTCGAGATGGTAACTTCCAAGGCGCTTGCGGTGGAAGAGGGACAGCAGGAGCCCAGAAAACTTGTTCTCGCGTTTGACAAGAACATAGATAACGAAAGCGCTTTAAACCTTATACAGGAATTAAAAGACTTGAAAAGAAATCCGAACTATAGGGCGATTCTCCAGAACCTGGAAATCGTGATAGAAAAAACAGAAGACCTTCCCGGTGAACTCGACCAGTATGCCGGCAAGGATAACGCAACTGTATTTGTTTTCGCCCCGAAGACGTCAAGGGAGAAGCTGGCCTCCCTTGAAGCCAATAAGAACGTCAACGCCGCCTATATGGAATTGGAAGACGCTTTTGAGGCTTACCACTATTACCCCCTTATCGAGGTCGTGACCATGACATTGGCGCGGTATCTTACCAAGGACCCGGGATATCTGAATAGATTTACCGTAGAGGAACTTAACAGGATGAATATAGCCACAAAGCCGGAAGAAGTAGAAGAAGGCATCCTGATCTTTAAGCTCCTGCCCAGGATCGAACGGTACCAGCATGACCAGCGACTCGACAGATATGCCCTCTTGAGACAGTTTATAGAGGCCGCGTAATTTTCTCAAAAAAAAATCTTGACAAATCCGGAAGATTCCCTATAATGGGTAGTCCGTTAGCACTCAGCGGTCTAGAGTGCTAATCCAAGATTATAACTCAAAATCTCATAACAAAAAATGGAGGTAGAGGTTATGGAATTGCAACCACTTGGCGACAGAGTGCTTGTCGAAATTCTTGAGGCAGAAGAAGTTACGAAGGGCGGCATCGTGCTGCCTGACACAGCCAAAGAGAAGCCCCAGCAAGCAAAAGTAGTGTCCATTGGAAAAGGCAGGATCTCTGAGGATGGCAAAGTCATCCCCCCGGAAGTTAAAAAGGGAGATCTTGTTCTTTTCGGTAAGTATTCCGGAACAGAATTAAAAGTAGATGACAGGAATTTACTCATGCTCAAGGAAGAGGACATCCTGGGCATAGTTAAAAAGTAAGGAGGAGAGAAGATGGCAAAACAATTACAGTTCAGCGAAGAAGGGCGTCGTTCTATATTGAAAGGCGTCGAAAAGCTTTCTAACGCTGTAAAGGTCACGTTAGGACCAAAAGGCAGAAACGTCGTTATTGAGAAGAAGTTCGGAGCTCCTACGATCACAAAAGACGGCGTTACCGTAGCGAAGGAGATAGAGCTTGAGGACGCTTACGAAAACCTCGGCGCGGAAATGGTCAAGGAAGTAGCTTCCAAGACAAGCGATGTCGCCGGTGACGGGACGACGACTGCCACGGTGCTGGCGGAATCTATCTACAGAGAAGGCGCGAAGAACGTCACAGCGGGGGCCAACCCGATGCACCTGAAAAGAGGCATCGAAAAAGCCGTCGATGCGACTGTTGGTTACCTGAAGGGCATGTCCAAGGATATAAAGGACCCGAAGGAGATCGCGCAGGTCGCCACCATAGCGGCAAACAACGATACGGTGATCGGAAGCAGCATTGCCGAAGCCATGGAAAAGGTCGGCAAAGACGGCGTGATCACGGTTGAAGAAGGAAAAACGCTCGAGACCAGCCTCAAACTGGTCGAAGGCATGCAGTTCGATCAGGGATATCTTTCACCCTACTTTGTAACGGATGCCGAGAGAATGGAATGCGTCTTGGAGGATCCGTACATACTCATGCATGAGAAGAAGATATCCAATATGAAGAGCCTTCTGCCGATCCTGGAGAAGATAGCCCAGGCTGGCAAGCCCTTCTTGATCATTTCGGAAGAGACTGAAGGCGAAGCGCTGGCCACGCTTGTCGTGAACAAGCTTCGCGGCACGCTCAACTGCTGCGCGGTCAAGGCTCCCGGTTATGGTGACAGAAGAAAGGCCATGCTGGGTGATATAGCAGTCCTCACCGGAGGAAGGGCCATAACCGAGGATCTAGGCATCAAACTCGAGAACATCACGATTGATGACCTCGGCAAGGCCAAGAGGATCACCATTAATAAGGAAAATACAACAGTTGTGGAAGGCGCAGGCACACCGGAAGCAGTGAAAGCGCGGATAACCCAGATCAAAAGGGAGATCGATGAGAGCGATTCCGAGTATGACAAGGAAAAGCTCCAGGAAAGGCTGGCCAAGCTTTCAGGTGGTGTTGCCATAATCAATGTCGGCGCCGCGACCGAGATAGAGATGAAAGAGAAAAAGGCGAGGATCGAAGATGCCCTGCACGCGACAAGAGCTGCTACTGAGGAAGGCATCGTTCCCGGCGGTGGTGTAGCCCTTCTGAGAGCCAAAGAAGAGCTTTCCAAGCTGAAAGTGGACGACGAAGACGAAAGGGTTGGAGTGAGCATCATAAGACGGGCGCTCGAAGAGCCTCTCCGCCAGATAGCGTCAAACGCCGGCCGCGAAGGAACCGTTATCGTCAAGGAACTCGAAAAAGAGAAAGATGCCCTGGTCGGATTCGATGCAGAAGCCGATAATTACACCAATATGGTCCAGGCAGGCATCATCGACCCGACGAAGGTTACTCGCAGCGCATTGCAAAATGCCTCGAGCATCGCTTCGCTGATGATAACTACCGAAGCGCTTGTTACCGAAAAGCCCGAAAAAGAGGGCGCAGCTGGTATGCCCGCTGGCATGCCGCCAGGAGGAATGGGCGGCGGAATGCCAGGCATGATGTAATCGCATAAGGCCTGTGCGGAACATCTTCGCTGCTCGGACAGTCCTCGAACGGCAAACATTTTTGCCGTTCTGCGGAACTCGCATCGAAGACATCCCGCACAAACCTTATTGACATAGTTGTGTTGTGTGGTAGAATAAGCAATACTTCAGGGTGAGGTGAAATTCCTCAGTCGGCGGTGATTTTCCTTAAAGGAAATAAGTCCGCGAAATCTCAATAGAGATCCGAATTCGTGAAAATCGAATACCGAC
>JBHIBX010000115.1:0-4840 GCA_046759285.1 Candidatus Omnitrophota bacterium | reverse complement strand
TACGAAGATTTTGCCCATCAGTTTAACCAGCTTTTTTCTGATGATGTCCTCAAGAATGAGCGCCTTACAAAACAGTTGGTAAGGATTTTGACACAGGTCATTGAAATAGATGAAAAACTGATTGAGGCAATACTGGAGATAAGGATGCGGAGTTTCATTGCCTTACGTCCGAAACTTGAAGAAAAAACCTCCTACGCTCGTGAAAAACGTGCCGAACTTCACGAAATATTCGATAAATATTACAGCTTACCCGGCCTCTTAGCATTAGAAGGGGCAACGTTTCAGGAAATATACGGGTATGGAGAGGTGCAGTCTTTTATTGCTGAATGTTCAAGGAGGATCTCGCGTGATACAGGAACGCCGACGGCAAAATTACCCCGGGATATTTTGATCCGATATTTTGATAAATATCTGGATGAAACAGAGGCGATACCGGGTCTGGTCCGGGAGGAGATCAGCGAGAAAGACCTTGATCCAATAAAACTGTTTGAAAAGATACAGAGAAGCGAAAAGTCAAGAAGAATGATAAAGAGTAGATGGCTCAGGTTTCTGGGTCTTTATTGCATGGCAACAAATACAGAACTTAGTCCTGAATGTTTTAATCTTGATATAGGTATTCCAAAACTTAGAGCTTTATTTAGCGCGAATCCGTCAATCAAAGAATTGTTTGAAAAATCATATGCAATTTATTACCAACCCTTAATGGCTTCAGAATCACGCCTTAAAACGGAACTTAAAAAGCGGACAGAAAAAGATCCCGAACTGGTAAAAGCGATAATCAGGGATTTGCATGATCATGACAATGATATATGTGATGAAAGTGTCGACTGGCTTCTGGGTTTGGATAGCGAACAGGTGGAAGAAGTAATTGACGTAGAAAGTCTTAGGAAGAAATTTGGTGACGAAGGATATACATACGAAGGGACGCCTTATTACATGCTCCGTGATCTGGTGAAAGCGCTTGAGCTGAAGGAAGATGATGTGCTGAAGGATCTTGGTTCAGGTTATGGCCGCGTGGCCATTTATACCGGAATAACATCAAACGCGAAGAAAGCTGTTGGTGTTGAGATAGTCCCCGAGAGGGCGAACCGGAGTGTTGAGGCAACGCAAGTGCTGGGACTGGAGAACGTGGAATTCAAGTCAAGAAATGCCCGCGACGAAGATCTAAGCGATGGCACTGTTTTCTTCTTTTTCAATCCGTTCAAGAAGGCATCAATGGAAACAGTCGGAGAGAAACTCAAGAGAATCGCGACAGAGAGAAAAATACGCGTTGTATCCTGGGGAGGAGGCTTATCAGATGATTATTTTAACGCCCAGAAATGGCTCAAGGAAGTAAAGCGCATAGGAGTTTTGATCATATACGAATCGGTTCCTCCAGGCTTCGCTCCGGCGACAATCGGGAGTGATTTAAATAAAGGTGAAGAAGGCGACGGCCCAGCATACGAACCCGACCTTCAACGTGCGTTGTTTGACGAACTGCAGAAAATGGACTTAAGCGACACGCATAAAGAAGCTGAAATTTTGAAAAGGGCGAAGAAAGTCTGGCTTAAGCCGGCGAAGAGGGAGGAAGGAAGAGGTTCTTATCTGACCATAGTCACGCATGAAGGGAAAAAGTACCAACTCTTAAGTAAGGTAGAGGGCGCTACCCATACTTACAGGGCGGTTGAAGAATCAAGCGGCAAAAAAGTTATTGTTAAGATGGCTACAGATACCGGCCCGGCTGTGCAATTACTGCGGGATTACACCTTTTTGAGGGATCTGGATGAAAATGAAGGCCTGGTCAATGCTTATGAGGCGGGATATTTGGGAGAATATTATTTCACTGTCATTGGCGAACTTGTCGGAAAGAAGTCCCTCGCGGAAATAAGGTGGATGGCTCTTAGCTTCTCTCCTTCTCGCGCGCATCGACACCTCATATCTTATCAGGGAGCGATCAATGTTGGAAAGGGCGTTTTAAATATTCTTGAAGACATGCACGGAAAAGGCATAATCCACGCTGACATAAAACCTGATCACATATTTGTCGACTCTAAAAGAGGAAAGAGTGATTTCAGGGGTCCTGCTTTGATCGATCTGAGCATAGCCGTTAAATTAGATGCAGGTGAAAGTGAAAAGACGATCGCGGCGATAAGGACACCGCTTTATATGGCTCCTGAGGCCGGTTTAGGAAAGTATTCGCCGAGTGTAGATCTTTATTCTCTTGGATGCGTCCTGTATAAGATGTTGACCGACAGGCATCCTTTTGAGGACGGGTCGCATTGGGAGATTCTTAAGAAAAAGCGAAGACGCAATCCTCCCGACATCAGACAGTTTAATAACAGAGTGCCGAAACCCCTTGCACTATTTATAATGAAGCTTATACAAAAGAACCCTGAGGATCGTTACATATCGGCAGGCGAGGCGAGAAGAGCCCTGGAACAGGCAGAAAAAGATATGGATCTTACTTCGCGGACAAGGATATTTGATATAGTTCAAGATAAGGGGAAAGTTGAGCTGGTACCAAGCTCAATGATTTCCAGGCGCGTAGATTCCGGTAAAGTGGATGTTTTTATGAAAAAGATAAGCATTGTTGAGCTGAAAGAAGGCGAAGAAGTGTCGACAGACACATTGCATGACTGCACCGGCTTTATCGCCCGAGGGAAAAGGCAAGACGGAAGATATCTGTATTTCCTCGGACATTTAGCGCCTGAGAACATTCCAGGACAGATGGAAGTCTTAACTTCCCTTATAAAGAGTCTTTCGATAAGTAAGATCGAGCTTCTTTTTAACAGTTCTGAGTATAAGCAGGAGGAAGTGCTTTCTGCTCTAATGCAAATGCGGGTAAAGTTAAGAAAGGTGAACATAGAAACGGTAGCCGATCCGCTTAAAAGTGTGTGGCGGCAAGATAAAGTACCTGCAGGAGCGGGCAGGAAAGGTATGAGCATTCCCGGTTTCGTAAAAGTAAACACAAAGGGGTTTGTCTCCACAGAACTTGATATCGACGGAAATGAAAGCGCGCCCATTGTGCGGGAATGGGAAGATCTGGCGGAAATGGTCCGACATCCGTATGAGAATACCCGACTGGAGTTGACCCAAAGATTAAGGGAACAGGCGCTTGCCGATATAAATGGAAAGATCGAGGGAGAAAAAGTTATAGGCAAGCTTGTTCAGGCCTTTATGGATTTTGCCGCCTCAGCTTCAACAAAAGACAAGAAAGAAAAAGTCGTTATTGCGCTTGATAATAAGCTTGGGGAAGGCGATGTCACAAGATTGTACCAGGAGCTTGCCAAGGTCCTTCCAAGGGTAAGGTTCAATAACGAGGAGCTTCTGCAGTTTTTGGAGAACCTCTTCATAATAAGTGATGACAGCGAAAATCTCGTCAAAAGACTCCGGAATATAAAGGGAAGAGACGGCAAGGAAGGCGTAAAGCCTGAGAATATTATCGTTGTAACCACGAGCACAAAAATGGACTTATATGAAAGTCTTGGAGATGTCACTATTACAGGAATAGACAAAAGCGGATTCCCGGAGACGGCGTATATGCCGCTTCTTGAAATAATACTTTTTGCTTTAACAAGATATATGGCAACGAAGAGAACCGATTTTAGCGAGGAGATGCTGCGCAAGTATTATGAGCTTATACCGAACGTGACTTTGATAAAAGATCTTGCGAAAGCTGACTATGAAAACATTTTCATTAAGAGGCAGGTGAAAAGATTTGTTATACGGCTCATCCCAGACGCGGTACCGTTAGGGGGCCAGATCGAGGACTTGAGAGAGAACCTTATTGTCGCCCTCAGGATGGCGTAAAACGTCTTGTCAATTGTTATGAAGCATATTACACTAATGGATATGGAAGACAAAAATCTCGTGATATGTCCCGTGCATAACGAGGAGGACACGCTGCCCAGGTTCTATTCAAGGCTCAGGGAGTATTATATGCAGGATGTCCTTTTTGTAGATGACGGATCGACCGACAGGAGCAAGGATTTCCTTTCAAAAGCAAATGGGGAAAGGACATTTTTGATCACGCATCCAAGAAGACTCGGCTACGGAGCCGCTCTTATCTCCGGATTTGATTTTTCCCTTGAGAACGATTACAGCAAGGTAGTGACCATAGACGTTGATCTTCAGCACGACCCCAAGCATATCCCTGTTTTTTTGGAAGAACTTTCAAGAAAAGAGGTTGTCCTGGGCTCCCGCTATATAAGGATAGGAGGGTGCGCTGAAGTTCCCCGTGAAAGGCTTCTTATTAACAGGTACGTATCCGGCCTTTTAAAAGAGCTGTTTTCTATGAGTTTTACCGACCCATTCTGCGGGTTCAGGGGATACAGGTATTCTTTCCTGGAAAAAGCGCGTCTTGAAGAAAATAGCTATGGTTTCGGCCTTGAAGTGGTTTTAGAGGTGATAAGGACGGGGGCCAGGTTCAGGGAGCTGCCGATAGAAGTTATTTATCTGGACTACTCAAGGAAGTTTCTTGATGGGCTGAATCCCTCAAGGAAAAGGCTCCTTCATTATCTTGAAGTCATATCGCGTAAGAAGAAAGGGATCTATAATGAAAAAAACATTTTTGATAGTAAGTCCGCATCCTGACGACTCTGAGCTCGGCATAGGAGGAACTATCATCAAATTGAAAAAGAAGGGGCACAAAGTATTTATGGTGGATCTGACCTCGGGCGAGCCTACTCCGTTCGGGAGCGAGGAAAAAAGAGAGAAAGAAACCCGCAAATCGACAAAGCTCCTGGGAGTAGATGACAGGGTGAACCTTGGTCTTGAAAACAGGTACCTTTTCGACTGTAAGGAAGCCCGTATGCATCTAGCTGAAAAAATAAGAAAATACAAACCGGACTTTATATTTACG
>JBHIBX010000114.1:0-4934 GCA_046759285.1 Candidatus Omnitrophota bacterium | reverse complement strand
ATACTTCTTTATTTTTGGCTCAATATAGTCGAGGCAATAGTTTCCGTGCCTGCCGGCGTACTTTCTGATAAAATAGGAAGGAAAAAGGCACTTATGATCGGCTATTGTCTATATCTTTTCGTCTGTCTGGGTTTTGCCAAAGCCGATTCCCTGTGGCAATTCATAGTGCTTTTCGGCTTATACGGGGCTTTTTTCGGATTTATAGAAGGGAACCAGCGCGCCTTCGCGTCAGATTTTGTGACAAATGATTTAGCAGGAACCGCGCTCGGAACTTTTCATACTGCGATAAGTTTGGCGGCTTTGCCCGGAGGCATAATCGCGGGGATTCTTTGGAACATCGATCCGAAATTGACTTTTATTTATGGGACGGTTTTAGCGTTTTTATCTGTTTTGTTTCTGGCAAGGGTTAGGAGGTAACCATTCGAAACTTTCTGAAATTATTTCTTATAGTTTTCCTTCTTTGCGGTTTAACGGTTCTGGACGCGGAAGAATTTACGACAGATACCCAAAAGCGGGTTTTGGATAACGGCGCAACTGTTGTCACAAGGTATATTCCTGCATCGCCTCTTGTTACGATACAGATCCGGGTCCTGTCGGGCCTCTCTAACGAGGGAGAATATGCAGGCAGCGGTATTTCACATTTCCTTGAGCATCTCCTCTTCAAAGGGACGCGCGATAAGGGAGCGGAAGTTATCCGCAAAGAGATAAAAGCGATGGGCGGTATCGCAAACGGGTCCACTGGATTGGATTCGGCCGAATATCACATTACCGTTCCAAAAGAAAATTTCGAGAAAGCACTACCACTGCTTACAAGCATGGTAATGGAACTTGTCTTTACAGATGAAGAAATGGAAAGGGAACGCGAGGTTGTGCTGAAAGAAATCAGGCGAAACAATGATGAGCCGAGCAAAAAGCGCATGCGCCTTTTGTTCGCGCAGGCCTACAGGGAACACGTCTACAAGCACCCTATTATTGGCTACGAAAGCAGACTAAAAGCCCTAAAGCGCGATGACCTCCTGCGCTACCATGGAGCCGTCTATAAACCGGAGAGAACGGTAATAGGCGTGGCAGGGGGCGTTTCTCCTGAAGTTGTGCTTGAGGCCGTGGAAAGCGAGTTCAAGAAGTACGAAAGGGGAGATGTCTGGCAGGTAAGCGTTGCAAGCGAACCGAGGCAGCTTGACGAAAGAGTCTCGATGTTCCCCGAGGAAGTCCTTCTTGGGTATATAGCGATCGGATTCCACACCACAGACCTTTATTCGCCTGATCTTTATGCCGGTGATGTTTTAAGTATTCTTGTGGGAGAGGGCAGCGACTCAAGGCTTTATAAGAGACTGGTAAAGGAAAAAGAGCTTCTGTACAGCGTCTCAAGTTTAAATTACACTCCTAAATATCCCGGGCTATTCGTTATCGCTGGGATAGGTGAGCCGGACAAGCTTGACAAAGCGCGGGATGAGATATTCACCGTTTTAAACGAGCTGAAGTTAGGCAGGATCGAAAAAGGTGAAATTGAAAGAGCGAAAAATATGGTTATTTCGAATTATCTTCGTTCACAGGAAAGCGTAAAAAGCATAACCGCTTCAATAACAAGTTCACAGGCAATGACGGGCGATCCCGTGTTTTACGACAAGTATGTGGATGAGGTGAGAAAGGTCGGTAAGTGGCAGATCAAAAACGCAGCATTGCAGTATCTCACTACCGATAACTCAACCACTGTGATCCTTCTGCCGCGTCGCCAGTATCAGAAAGAGATCTCCAAAGAAGAAAGGGAAGAAAAAAAAGAAGTAAAGGAAGCTGAGAAAACGGGAAAACTTGAAAATGGTCTGCGCTTTATCGTTAAAAAAAGAAGTAAGCTTCCTCTGGTGTCGGTCAGCCTGACGATGCCGGGAGGTCTTCGCGCAGAAAATGAAGATACCAGCGGTTTGTCCAACTTTACCGCTTCAACCATGCTAAAGGGAACGAAGAGACGCAAAGAAAGACAAATAGTTCCGGCAATGGAGAGGATGGGCGGGGGAGTGAAGGCTTTCAGCGGCGTGAACGGCATGGGGCTTGCGATGAGCATGATGTCCGGCGATTTTGACGAAGGGATGGATATTTTCGAAGATGTAGTCAAGAACCCGGTTTTTCCCGAAGAAGAACTTGCCAAGCAGAAGAAAAAGATACTCGCGGCCATAAGGGAGGAAGAAAAAGATATTTTTGACAAGGGACTTCTTGAATTCCGTTCGGAGCTTTACGGAAAACACCCCTACAGCATGAGGGTTTTGGGAAAGATCGGAACGATGAAAAAATTCACAAGAAACGACATTGTGAAGTTTAAACAGGAATACTGGGGACCCAAGAATGCGGTTATGGCAGTCGTAGGCGACGTCGATGTCGAAGGGACTGTTGAGGCGATAACAAAAAGATTCCGTGACTGGGAGGGGGAGGTAAAGACCATTGAGCCGCAGAAGGTCGTGCCCCTGAATGAGCCCAGACGGGAAGACATATCCATGAGAAGGGAGCAGTCGCTTTTTCTTCTGGGATTTCTCGGGGCCGAAGTGACCGATAGCCGGAGATATACCCTAAGCGTTATAAGCTCCCTGCTTTCCGGTTCCGACGGCCTTTTATTTTACGCCTTGAGGGAAAAGCGCGGGCTTACTTACACCTCGGGAGCCGTGTCTATCCCGGCGGTCGATCCGGGATATTTTCTTATATACGTCGCCACTACCGAGGAAAACATCGAAGACGTAAGGAAAAAGGTAGTTTTCCTTCTCAAAAAGATCACGGAAGGAAACATCAGCGATGAAGAAATAGAAGCAGCCAAGAACAGGCTTATAACTCAGCACGCCAGTTCCCTTGAAACAAACTCCTCGCTCTCCATGACAATGTCTATGAGTGAGCTGTACGGCCTTGGCTATGATAACTATAAGCTGTATCCGGATAGAATAAGAGCGGTGACGAAAAATGACATAAGAGAAGTCGCGAAACAAGTGCTCAACCTGGACAGCTCCGCCGAAGTCATCATCCACTCCTCAAAATAATGGTAATGGGGGACGCCCTGCTTGGGGACACCCTGCAAAGCTAAAACTACCTCAATTTTTCTATGTTTTTATCAAGAAGCTCTTCATATGGTCTTGGCTGGACAACGTAAGCCATGTACAATCTTCTTCGTTTTGTTGTAGTTTTAGCCAGTGATAAATATAGCGGATTCAGTGTTATTATTTTATTTTTCTCTCCCCTTGCATAATAATTGTAGCTAGACCACTTATATTTAGCCATAGAGTTCACAATTTTATCGCGCAACGAATTTCTTTCAATATATCTGGCACATTCCAGTAAATATGAGTCATTTTCAATCAATATGCTTTTATATCGTTTTTGATATAAACTGCCGCAATAATCATATTTTCTTCTATGGTGATATTGAAATGATTGAAATAGCCCCTGAAAAAGTTTTGCCATGTGCTCTTTCTTGTTTATTCTAATAAGAAGGTGAACATGGTTTGGCATTAAGCAGTAGTTATATAGTTCAAACGAATATTTATCTTTGTATTTCGCGATCAATCGTAGAAATTTAGAATAGTCTTGTGCTTCAAAGAATATTTTGTTCTTATTATTTCCCCTCTGCATAACATGATATACAGCCTCGTCATAAAATTTTCTTGCCAATCTAGGCATGGCGACCTCCTTTCTTTCTACCATTTATAGACAACTAAAAGGAGCAAATTCTTTCAAATTTTTTTGAAGTTTTTTAACTTTTGTATGTTTATGGGGTGTCCCCAAGCAGGGCGTCCCCTAATTGGTTTGACTTATGGGGCAAGTTTATATATATTATGCTATAATATAACAATATTTGGAGGTGGATTATGGTAAGAGATCCGGCTGTAGCAGGTCAATTTTATCCGGGGACAAAAGACGGTCTTGAGCGGGACCTTGAGAATATGATCCCGGACTGCAAGGACAAGATCGACGTGATCGGGGCGATTTCGCCTCACGCCGGTTACATTTACTCAGGGTCTGTTGCCGGGGAAGTTTTTGCTAAGCTCAAGCCCAAGCCCACTTACATAATACTTAACCCCAACCATACAGGTTATGGCGCGCAGTTCGCTTTAAGCGTTGAGTCGTGGCGGACACCTCTCGGGGAGACTGAGATCGACAAGGGTCTGATAGATTCCCTGAAGGCAAAAACTGATCTACTGACAGAAGACAAAACCGCGCACGCTTTTGAGCATTCCGGGGAGGTCCAGCTTCCTTTTATTCAGAAGATCTCTCCGAACGCCAAGATAGTCCCCATAACTTGCTCGTTCGGGGATCTGGCGGAGCTGCAAAAAGTAGCTGATGCGATTGCTCAGGCCATAGAAGAGACCGGGAAGGACGCAACTATCATCGCCTCAAGCGACATGACCCATTATGAATCAAGGGAAAGCGCGAAAGAAAAAGACAGCAAGGCGATCGATAGGATGCTGGAGATCGACCCGGAAGGACTTCTGCGCACGGTTGCGAAAGAAAATATTTCCATGTGCGGATATGTCCCGGCCGCTATAATGCTGATGGCCGCGAAAAAGATGAACGCAAAGAAAGCGGAGCTTGTAAAGTATACTGACAGCGGCGAAGTTACGGGGGACACGTTTCAGGTCGTCGGATATGCCGGGATAATCGTTTATTAGGAGGGAACATGCCATTATTTCAAAAACGGAAAATTGTTTTGGCCCTGGGAGGAGGGAGCGCGAGGGGCTTTGCGAATATAGGAGTCTTGAAAGTCCTCGAAAGGCATTTCGGGGGAAGAAAAAATATGCCTTTTGATATAATCGTCGGCACAAGTATCGGCAGCTTGATAGGGGCGGCATACTGCCTCGGTATGTCTGTCGAGGAGCTCGAGGAAAGAGTGCTGGAATTCACCTGGACCAAGATCGTTGACTTCGGACTTTTTTCTACCGGTCTTATCAAGGGGGATAAAC
>JBHIBX010000113.1:0-4948 GCA_046759285.1 Candidatus Omnitrophota bacterium | reverse complement strand
GTTCATCAGGCTAGACTTTCCCACATTCGGCTTTCCGCATATCACGACCCTTACGCCTTCGCGAAGGACCATGCCTTTTCCCGAGGTATCAAGCAATTTTTTGATCAAGCCGCGCAGTGTATCCACGTGACGCATGATGCTTTCAGACGCTTGGAACGCGACGTCCTCTTCAGTGAAATCTATGGCAAGCTCGATGTTGGAGAGAACATCGATCATCGATCCTCTTAAGCTCCGCACCTCTTCAGAAAATGTCCCTCGCAATTGTTCGGCAGCGACCCTGCGAGAGAGGTCTGTCTTCGATCTGATTATGTCCAGCACGGCTTCCGCCTGAGAAAGATCTATCCTGCCGTTTAAAAAAGCCCTTTTGGTGAACTCTCCCGGTTCGGCGAGCTTGGCTCCCTCCTTAAGGCAAAGCTCGAGAACTTTTTTAAGCGGCATAAGTCCGCCATGGCAATTTATCTCAACCACGTCTTCCTTCGTGTACGTCCGGGGAGCGCGCATCACTGTGACAAGGACTTCATCTATGACCTCATCTTTCCGGGGAGATTTGACGCATCCGTAATGAACGCTGTGACTGGCGCAGGAAGAGATATCCCGGCCGTTCGAAGAAGAAAATATCTTCCCGATTATCGGCAGGGAGTCTTTTCCGCTTAAGCGGACTATGCCTATTCCTCCCTCGCCCGGCGGCGTAGATATCGCAGCAATTGTATCATTTGTACCGTTTGCAAATTTAAGCACGAAAGTGTACCTCTTTCTAAGATTAAACCTGTACCTTTAGCATCTTCCTGACTTCGCCGATTACGTAAAACGAGCCCGTCGCAAGGATCATGTCACCTTTCTTCGCTTTCTTGAGCGCCACTCCCAGGGCTTCCTTGACATCTCTGGTTACCCTTGCAGGTTTTCCTTTTATATATCCTCTTATCAAAAGCGGATCCGCGGCCCTTTCACAAGAAGCCCGAGTAAATACGATCTCGTCAGCCATGGAAGCAAGCTGGCGGCAGGTGCCTCTTATATCCTTGTCTTTCGAAAGACCCAAAATGAGTATAAGCTTATTATACTTAAAAATCCGCTCAACTGAAGACTTAAGTCGCCGCGCGCTTTCCTCGTTCTGGGACCCATCGATCACAACAAGAGGCTCGCGCGCCAGGACCTCAAGTCTCCCCGGAATAAAGGCCTTCTCAATCCCTCTTTTAATGATCCCTTCGTCCAGGCCTTTGATCCTTGTCCCTAATTTTTCGCAGATCCCAATAGCGGTCACGCAATTTTCAACCTGAAAGATCCCCGGCATATTTACGCGGCAATCTTCGTATCGCCCCTTTTTTCCGCGAACATTAAAACGGCTCCCGCCCTCGTCCAGCTCTACCAGTTCATAAGTCAGGTCTTTGCCCACCAATGAAAGAGAAGCATTTTCTTCGAGGCACTTCTCCTTTATGACCTCGAGGGCCGAAGTGCGCTGCGGCGAGCTTACGCAGTGCGCTCTTCTTTTTATGATCTCCGCCTTTTCGCGTGTTATTTTCTTTATTGTATTGCCGAGCGCGTACGTGTGATCATAACTCACCGGGCCTATGCCGCAGACCTTTGCGTTCAAAACATTAGTCGCGTCAAAACGGCCTCCCATGCCCACTTCAAAGATCGCGTAATCAACTTTTTTTCTGCTGAAGTGAAGCATTGCCATCAGGGTCAGAACTTCAAAGTAAGTGAAAGCTTTACCCGGATCAATGTATTTTCTTAAAAGTTCTGCTACATCCGCAAAGTCTTTCTTGCTGATGATCTTTCCATCGACTTTAATGCGTTCGCGAGCCGTGTCCAGGTGAGGCGAAGTAAAAAGCCCCACGCGGTAACCCGCTTCCTTCAGCATGCAGGATGTAAAAGAACAGATCGAACCTTTGCCTTTTGTTCCCGTAACGTGGACGGAAAAATAATCCCTGTGCGGATTTCCCATCCCCTTCAAGACTTTCCTGAGCTTGCCAAGGTTAAACTTTATTGCGCCGGGACCGATCCCGGTGAGTTCATAATTCGTGAGGGAGTTTAAATATCCAAGGGTGTCTTTGTAACTCGGCATGATCAGTGTCTGAAGTGCCTTATTCCCGTAAATACCATGGGGAGGCCTAAGCGGTCGCACGCCGCGATAACTTCATCGTCCTTTATCGAGCCGCCCGGCTGTATGATAGCCGCGATGCCCGCTTTGTGCGCTTGCTCGATAGAATCCGGCATCGGAAAAAACGCGTCGCTGGCCAGAACCGCGCCTTTCGCTCTTTCCCCCGCCTTGCGTATGGCCGTGTTCACCGAGTCCACTCGCGACGTCTGCCCGGGTCCTATTCCTACGGTCTTTGTGCCCTGGCACAGAAGTATCGCGTTGCTTTTCACGAACCTTACAACTTTCCATCCGAAGAGGAGAGAATCAATGAGGGCTTCCTGGGGTTTTTCTTTCGTTACCACCTTAAGGTCCCGGCGGGATACGTCTTTTGAGTCCGTGTCCTGCACGAGAAAGCCTCCGGGGATCTTTTTGAAGTCTTTCCTGTCTTCCGGCAGGGGTTGTTCAAGAAACGGGCTTTTTAATATCCTGAGGTTCTTTTTGGCTTTGAAAATTTTGAGAGCTTCAGGATCGTATTCCGGAGCAATAATGCATTCTACAAAATCCACTTCATCCAGTATGGCTTTGGCCAAAGCCCCGTCTATCGGCGCGTTAAACCCCATTATGCTTCCGAAGGCGCTCATCCGGTCGCAATCAAGCGCGTCAAGAAAGGCCTGCTTGAGGGTGCCCCCTATAGCTGCGCCGCAGGGATTGTTATGTTTGATAATGCTTACGGCCGGCGAATCAAAACTTTTTACTATCTCAGTGGCCACACTGAGGTCCAGTATATTGTTGAATGAAAGCTGTTTTCCCTGGATCTGTTCAGCGTCTATTATGCTCTTATCCTCTTCTTGCGCGTCCCTGTAAAGCGCGCCCTTCTGATGCGGGTTCTCGCCGTAACGAAGGTCTCTTATCTTCTCGAGGCTGATATTCACCTCGCCGGGCAGCCCTTCTCCGCGAGCAGGAGCAGCCACACCGGAGAGATAATTCGATATGCAGTTGTCGTAGCGGGAAGTCTTTTCGAAAACGGCCACTGCAAGTTCTCTGAGCGTCGCCTCGGAAAGCGCGCGCTTTCCCCTCTCAAGCTCGGCCAGGACTTTATCATACTGAGACGTCGAACTTACTACGGCGACGGATCTGAAATTCTTGGCGGCGCTTCTAAGCATAGAGGGGCCGCCTATGTCAATATTTTCGACCGCTTCTTCCAGCGCAGTGCCTCCTTTGGATATAACATTCTCAAAGGGATAGAGGTTTACAACGACCATATCGATCAGAAGGATATCGTGCTCTTTTGCCTGGCGCATATGGTCGGCATTCTCGCGCAAGGCAAGGAGTCCGGCGTGGATCTTTGGGTGAAGGGTCTTGACCCGGCCGTCCATCATCTCGGGAAACCCCGTATACGAGGCGACTTCCGTGACTTGGATACCGAGTTCATTTATAAATTTCGCAGTGCCCCCTGTCGATAGAATTTCTATGCCGAGGGAGTCCAGACCCTTGACGAGTTTTTCCAGGCCTGTCTTATCTGACACGCTGACCAGCGCTCTTTTTACTTCCACTTGCGCTCCTTTTTCCTAATCGATACTCATTACCTTGATCTTCAGCCTGGTTATCTCGATCTCTTTATCCAGCTTGTCCTTTTCAGATTCTATCTTTCCTTTTCTCTCCGTCAGCGAGGCAAGTCTTTCATTCCAAGAGTGCATCTCCTCTTGCGTCAGGGCCAGCTTATCTTTCCTTTTGATCAGGGAATCGACTTCGCTGATGTCTCTCTCTATGGTGCTTAATTCGTTCTTTTTCAGGGCGTACTGGCGCTTCATCTCGAGGAGATCCTGGCGCAGGTGGCGCTTTTCAGGAGCAACAAGCCTCTTTGTTTCTCCGACCGAAGCGACATACTCTTCATTCAGCTGGGCTACTTTTCTCTTTAAAGACTTGATCTCGATCGCGATATCAAGCTTGTTCTGGAGAAAAGCGTCTTTCTGTTTGTCCAGCTTCTCCTGAATCGAATTTCTTTTGTCGATATAGCTCTGAAAGGAAGGATCGTGCGCCAGGATCTTTTCTTCAGTCTCTTCCAGTTTCGGCGCGCAACCCTGCTGCACAAGGATCAGGGTAAAAAGCAAAAAAAACGCTAGTTTTTGCGAATATTTATTCATCATTTTGATCCAGAAGCTATTATTTGGTTTTTAAAACGTCTTTAAGTTCGCCTAATCCGGCAATTACGGCGATCACACCGCCCAGTATAAGCGTAACAGGAATGCATCCGCGCAGGAGGAACAAGAACTCATACCACCACGCGATAAGAAGGATCAGGCCGACTATTGCCACGACCGCACCTATCAGTAGACTTAAGATTTTGCTCATTTCTTTTCACCTCCTTTTATAGCAACGTGTAGCCGGGGTTTAAACCCCGGCTACCAACCCCTGAAGGGTTGAGTATAACACACAAATTTTTTAGTTTCAATGAAGAAAGACCGACGCAACGGTCAGATATATGAAAACACCTATAATATCATTAAATGTGGTTATGAACGGGCCTGATGCTATCGCAGGGTCTATACGAATTTTCTTGAAGAACATGGGAACAAACACCCCTACAAAGTTGGACCACACAACGACAAGAAAAATGGACATGCCGACAATGATCCCCACCGCGGGATTTTTCTTCCAGATATTGGCAAGGCCGGTTAATACAACCCCGCATACAAGGCCGAGACCCAAAGCTATTTTAAGCTGCCTCCAGATCTCTTCTCCCAGCTTCGCGAAATCCATGTGCCCCAGGGCTATTCCTCTTACCACGACGGTCGAGGCCTGGACACCGCTGTTCCCGCCCGTGGCGGTGATGACCGGAATGAAAGAGACAAGGGCGATGGTCTCAAGTAG
>JBHIBX010000112.1:0-5027 GCA_046759285.1 Candidatus Omnitrophota bacterium | reverse complement strand
ACTGTCAGATGTGGTCGCATGGCTGGACTTGCATGTATGAACTTCGCAGATAGTTTGTTCTTTTTTTGGAAATTTCTAATTCTATAATGTATACTTGGCTTAAAAAAGAGGTTAAATGAAGAGAGCTAAAAGCGTATCGGAATCCGAAACAGTCCTTTCTGAGGTGATGATGCCGGTACATACGAATCACTATGGCAGCGTCCACGGCGGGACAATATTAAAATTAGTTGATGAAGCGGCTTTTGTGGTGGCATCAAAACATGCAGGGAAAAACGTAGTATTAGCCTCCATGGATCATATTGCTTTCAAACACCCGATCAACAGCGGAGATATGCTCACCATAAAGGCCCGTCTTTGTCATGTCGGGCGAAGCTCAATGGATGTCGAGGTTGAGATCGAGGCAGAAAAGCTCAAGAAGAACAAGATCCTCCATATCGGCTCGGCGTATCTTACAATGGTCGCCTTAGACAAAAAAGGTAAACCCACAGAAGTTCCCAGGCTTACTTTGAAAACAAAACATGAAAAATTAAAAAGTAAGCAGATCCTTGCCAGAAGGAAAAAGAGGGTGCCAAAATAGGAATTTTTAAAACAGATATGTTTAAAACAAAAGCGAATATCTTGTTCCGACCGTGGAGCGAACTTAAACGCCTGCAGGACAGAAAACTTCATTATTTTATCACCAGACACCTCTATCCTTTCAGTCCCTATTATCGCCGATTATTTGATGAAAACAATATAAAGCCCGATGATATAAGAACCGTAAAAGACCTTAAAAAGATACCCTTTACCTCTAAGAAGGATTTCTTGCCGGGAAAAAATGCCGACAGGAAAGATCTTGATTTTGTTCTTGTGCCGAATGAGGAGCTTATCAGGAAATATCTCCCCAAACGAGAACTTTTGAAATCTTTTCTTCCAGGCCTTCTGGCGGGAAAAAACTACATCAAGAACCGCCTGGAAAAAGAATACCGGCCCATCTTCCTTACCGCTACCGCGGGCACCACTGATCGTCCCATAGCATTCCTTTACACCGATTATGATCTGGAGAACCTTAGGATAAGTGGCAGAAGGGCGATAGAGGTATTTGACATCAAAAACAGCAGAAAATCATTGAATGTTTTTCCTTACGCGCCGCATCTGGCATTCTGGCAGACTGTTTTTGCAGGTTTTTCGGCACATATATTTGTATTGAGTACCGGAGGAGGAAAGACCCTGGGGACAGAAGGAAATATACGTTCTATGCTTAAAGTCAAGCCGCAATTTCTGATCGGGGTGCCCGGCTATGTTTATCACTTGCTTAAAACGGCCAGGGAACAAAACCTTGACCTGAGTTTTTTAGAACAAATTGGTCTGGGCGCGTCGCGCATACCTAAAGGATTTAAGAAAAAAATTTCCGGCCTTGTTGCCGAAATGGGTTCATCTCACGTAAAAATTATGGGCACGTATGGTTTTACCGAAGCCCGCTCGGCCTGGGCCGAGTGCCCTACTGATATAGATATCTCGAGCGGCTATCATACCTATCCTGACAAGGGAGTATTTGAGGTCATCGATCCTGATACAGGTGAGGTTAAAGGAGAAGGAGAGGATGGAGAGATCGTCTACACTAATATAGACGCGAGAGGCAGCTGTGTTTTGCGCTATCGCACTGGAGATCTGGTCAAAGGGGGGATCATCTATTCTCCCTGTCCGCATTGCGGCAGGACCGTTCCCCGGATTTCCAGCGATATCACCCGGGCGTTTAATATAAAAAATGTCCAGCTTTCCAAGATAAAAGGCGCCCTGGTTAATCTCAACACCTTGGAATTTCTACTGGATGATAAAGAGGAGATAGATGAGTGGCAGGTCGAGATCGTAAAAAAGAACAATGATCCTTACGAAGTCGATGAATTAATTCTTTACATCAGCTTTTTACGCGATGTAAACAAGGAGGAATTTACAGAGCGTCTAAACAGGGAAATTTTTGCCAGCACGGATGTTTCTTTTAACACAATTAAGGTCGTTACCCGCCGGGGGATCCTTCATAGAATAGAAATAGAATCGGCAGTTAAGCCAAAAAGGATCGTGGATAAGCGTCCCAAAATCTGAATATTACAAAGGAAAAATCGTATGGGAAGAATAGCTATCATTGAGGGAACAAGGACTCCGTTCGTTAAGGCCTGGACGGCTTTTGGGGATATCCCCGCCCAGCGGTTAGGCGCTATTTGCATCCGGGAACTTATGGAAATAACGCATCTTGACTCTTCAGTGGTTGATGAAGTCATTTTCGGAGCGGTCGCCCAGCCACCAGAGGCCGCAAATGTCGCGCGGGTAATAAGCCTTTACGCCGGTATACCGAAAGAGAAAAGGGCCTACTCAGTATGCAGGAACTGCGCCTCGGGTTTTGAGTCTGTAACCAGTGCTTACGAGAAAATAAAATGCGGCTTGGATGAGGTAGTTATTGCCGGCGGCACGGAGTCCATGTCCAATATACCCCTGATCTTCGATAAAGAGATAACGAAAATATTTCTTCGATTGAACAGAGCAAAGACTGTAATTGAGAAGATCAAGCTTATCTCCCGCATCAGGCCGAGGCACTTTAAGCCGGTATCGGGTCTTATCCTCGGGCTTAGCGACCCGATCTGCGGCTTGAACATGGGCCAAACCGCAGAAGTATTGGTCAAGGAATTCGGTATAACCAGGAAAGAGCAGGATGAGTTTGCCTTAACGAGCCACAAAAGAGCTGTTGACGGCCGCTCAAAACTGAGAGAGGAGATCACTCCGGTTATAGTACCGCCAAAATTTGACATTGTGATGGAGGATGACAATGGTCCGCGAGAGCATCAAAGCATAGAGCAGTTATCTAAACTCAAACCGTTTTTTGATAAATACACGGGTACGGTTACGGCGGGTAATTCCTCCCAGATCACGGACGGTGCTTGCGCTCTTCTTATTATGGACGAAGAAAAAGCCAAACAGATGGGTTACGAACCGTTAGGATATATACGCGCCTATGACTATGTAGGAGTAGAGCCCGGTAAAATGGGTCTCGGGCCCGCTTATGCTATACCAAAAGTATTGAATAAAGCCGGCCTTAAATTGAAAGATATGGACCTAATAGAGATCAACGAGGCGTTTGCCGCTCAGGTGATCTCTTGTATCAAGCTGCTTGCCTCGAAGAAATTTGCAGGGGAAAATTTTTCCGCCTCTGAAGCTGTTGGTGAAATCGATATGGATAAACTCAACGTGAACGGCGGAGCAATAGCCCTGGGACATCCTGTGGGTTCTTCGGGTTCGAGATTGATCCTGACATTACTGAAAGAGATGAAAAGAAGAGAAGCCAAGATCGGCCTGGCATCCTTATGCGTGGGCGGCGGACAGGGCGGAGCGATTATTTTGGAAAGATAAAAGATGGGTACTTTTAATTTAAAAATAGGGGACAGGATCGCCATTCTTGAAATCGACCAGCCTGATTCGAAGGTTAACGTGCTGAATACGGACTCGATGAAAGAACTGGCCGGCATAGTAGGCGAACTGGCCCGGAAATCTAAACCCGGGATAGAGGTGCTTGTTGTCACGAGCAAGAAAGACGGCATCTTTATCGCCGGCGCTGACATAAAAGAGATCGAGTATATAAGCTCAGCGGAAGAAGCCAGGGAAAAAGCGGAAAACGGTAAAAAGATCCTAAACGATCTACAGAATCTGGATCTGATTACCGTGGCTGTGATAAACGGCGCATGCCTGGGGGGCGGATTAGAGTTAGCACTTGCCTGCAAATACAGAGTGGCCAGCTTCAGCGACAAGGTCAAGATCGGGCTACCCGAGGTCAAACTAGGCGTAATCCCCGGTTTTGGCGGGACTCAGCGGCTTCCCAGATTGATCGGGCTGGGCCCAGCGCTTGCTATGATCCTTCCCGGCCGGATCATCTCGGGCAAAGATGCCTTAAAATATGGCCTGGTGGACAGGTTATTTCCGGAAACCAGGCTCCTCGAGGAATCCATCGATTTTGTCAATGGTCTTTTGGAAGGAAAAGCACGCATAAAACGAAAGAAGAAAAAGCTTTCCCAGGTATTTCTTGAAAACACTCCTTTAGGTAAGGCCATCCTTTTCAGCCAGGCGAAGAAAAACGTCCTTAAAAAAACAAAAGGGTTCTACCCGGCTCCGCTTAAGGCTCTTGAGGTAATAAAACACACCTGCGGTCGGGATACTAAGAAAAACTCTTCTTTGGAAAGCGAGGCCTTCAGCGAACTGGCAATTACAGATGTATCGAAAAATCTGATCAAGGTGTTTTATCTTATGGAGGAGTTTAAAAAAATTCCCTGGGTAGACAAAGCCATTAAACCGGATCTGGTCAATAAGTGCGGCATCGTAGGTGCCGGAGTAATGGGCGGAGGAATAGCGCAGCTTGTATGTTTCAATGACATTCCCGTGCGGCTGAAAGACATAAATTACGATGCGTTAAAAACCGCCCTCAAAACCGCGAATAAACTTTTTAAATACGCCTTGAAAAAGAAAAAACTTAAAAAGCACCAGGTTGAACGCAAATTCGGATTAATATCGCCTACTGTTACATACAGCGGTTTTGAAAATCCGGGCCTGGTTATTGAGGCGGTAGTTGAGGACTTACCTGTTAAACAAAAGGTGTTTAGCGAGTTAAGCCGTATCGCTTCATCGAGGACAATATTCGCCTCAAATACTTCCGCGCTCCCTATAATAAAAATGGGAGAGGCCGCCGGTTCGCCTGACAGGGTGGTTGGCTTACATTTCTTTAATCCTGTGCATCGCATGCCGCTGGTCGAGGTGATAAAGTCAAACAAGACCAGTGACCAAACCCTGGCAACGGTCATCGCATTTGCCAGGAGACTGGGCAAGGTCGTGATCGTAGTAAAAGATGTTACAGGTTTTTTAATTAACAGGATACTTCTCTCCTATCTGAATGAGGCCGGATTTTTGCTCGAGGAGGGAATGGGCATCGAGCGCGTCGACAGAATCGCCCGGGGATTCGGCATGCCCATGGGTCCGTTCGAGCTGTTGGACCAGGTCGGCCTGGACAC
>JBHIBX010000111.1:0-5042 GCA_046759285.1 Candidatus Omnitrophota bacterium | reverse complement strand
AAGCGTCTCCGCTGGATTTAATGCAAGGCATCTTGCCTATCCTGGTGAATGTTCTGCAAACAATGAATTACAGAGCCGAAAAAGCGGCGAAACGCGCTTTCAAGGAAAGAGGGAAAGCCGCCGCCGAAGAGGAAGGAAGAATAATCATTGCTATCGATGATGGGCTGGGCTCAGGGTGGACGCAGAAAAAGGTCCAGGCCTTGAGAAAGACCCTTTCACTTCTTACCAGGAGAAACGATAAGCTTGGCGAACTGACGAGCCGGATAGAAGTCAGGCACGGAGAGGGTAAAAGGTTTGCCAAAGAGCTTGCAAAACTCGTTGAAAACGAAAAGGCATTGAAAGAGAACATTATGATCATAACACCTGAAGGGAATAGCGAACATTTTAGTGCTTTTGACGGTATCTCGACGATAACCTACATAAATGATGATCAAATGAAAACTCAACATTATTATCCGCTGGTTGAGGTCGTCCTCTACACTCTCGCGCGTGCCATGATGAATAAGGGTATTAGAGGATATACCATGGATACGGTAAAGGATTTTTACAGTTTTATATCCAATATAGCAGATTTTGATGAAAGTATGATGTATGGCCTTACAGTGGTCATCCACCTGATCCCGGGCGCCAAACCTGTAACTGCCGGCAAACAAGACTACAAAGACATAGCAAAATTCATCACCACCGCCGCGTAATCCTTGCCCCTTAACTCCGCACAATGTATAATACTTTTCATGGAAAGGAAAAACTTGCCCGAAGTTTTGATCGCAGAAGCTTTTAAGGAAAAGGGAAAGACCCTTGCCGTTGCCGAATCGTGCACCGGAGGCCTCATCTCTCACCGCATAACCAACATTCCCGGAAGTTCCGATTATTTTAAAGGCGGAGTGGTCGCGTATTCAAATGACGTAAAGACTTTCCTTCTGTACGTGTCTCAAGGCATTTTGGAAAAACATGGTGCGGTTTCCAGTCAGGCGGCGGGCGCCATGGCGAAAGGCGCGAAAAACGCACTTGATGCCGATTTCGCCGCGGCAATCACCGGTATAGCCGGTCCGACCGGCGGGAGCGCAGAAAAACCCGTTGGTCTTGCATACATTGCCTTTGCATCGGATAAAGACATTAAAACTAAAAAAATTTTACTTGAAGGCAACCGCGAATCACTCAAAGAACAATTCACTCAAGCGACCCTCAACTTCATCCTCGATTGTACCGTTTGAGGAATTGAATAGGAAAGTGTACCCTGGTTTGTGCTTGTAAGTGTACCCGGGGACAGGTTGGAGATTAAAAGGAGGGACAGGTTGAAGGGTAAAACCCCAAACGGTACAAATAAGATAAGGAGTTTTATTGCGCTTGAGCTTTCCGATGAAGCAAGGGCGGAGCTTTCGCGGATCGAAGGGATCCTGGAGAAGGCCGGGGCCAATGTAAAATGGGTGAAACCAGAATCTATCCACCTTACGCTCAAGTTTCTCGGGTATGTCACAGAAGAAAAGGTCGCTTCTATAACGAAAAGGCTGGAGAGAATAGCTTCAGAATGCGCGCCATTTGATGTCACTTTAAGCAATATAGGGGTATTTCCCGGCTGGGGCTACCCGAGGGTCATCTGGATAGGGACAGAAGAGGGGAGCGACAAGGTCAAGGACCTGGCGAAACTCGTTGAGGAAGCGATGGCCGAAGAAGGATTCGAGAAGGAGAAGCGCCCGTTCAAGTCTCACCTTACCGTCGGCAGAGTAAGATCGGGAAAAAATAAGGATAGATTGAAAGAAGAGGCCCAGTCGATAAAGGTAAAACCTGCCTCAAGTCATATCAAAAGGATAGTGCTTTTCAAGTCAGACCTCTCACCGAAAGGCGCTGTTTATACCCCGCTATTTACCGCAAATTTTAGCGCATAGCGTATCTCATTTTTTTTGAAAGAATTTCGCCAAAAAAGTTGTCTATAACTATGAAAAACCCTTTGCAATTGGCGGACTTATCAGTATAATATAGCAGTAATAATTTTAAAAATTATAGGAGGTAGTATCATGGTTAAAAAGACTAAAGCTAAATCATCTGAAAAGGCAGAAATCAAGGATTCAGGCAAAAAGAAAGCCCTTGATCTGGCGCTTAGCAAGATCGCGAAAGATTTTGGCGAAGGCGCCATAATGAAAATGAGCGAGGAATGCAAGCAGAAGGTCGAGGCGATACCTACGGGCTCCATCGCCCTTGACATGGCTCTCGGGACCGGCGGCATGCCCAGAGGCAGAGTCATCGAGGTGTTCGGCCCGGAATCCAGCGGGAAAACTACCCTCACTCTAAGCGTTCTTGCCAGCGCGCAGAAAATGGGCGGCGAAGTGGCATTTATAGATGCCGAGCACGCGTTTGATTCTGTTTATGCCAAAAAGATAGGGGTCGACCTGGACGATCTTCTCGTGTCACAGCCTGACAACGGCGAACAGGCCCTTGAGATCGCTGAGACCCTGGTAAGGAGCAATGCCGTTGATGTGGTTGTCATAGATTCCGTTGCCGCGCTTACTCCGAAGAAGGAAATAGAAGGCGAGATGGGAGACTCTCACATGGGGCTCCAGGCCCGTCTTATGAGCCAGGCGCTCAGGAAGCTCACCGGCGCCATAAGCAAATCCAAAACCTGCATGATATTCATCAACCAGATAAGGATGAAGATAGGCGTGATGTTCGGCAACCCCGAAACAACCACCGGCGGAAGAGCTTTGAAGTTTTATTCATCGGTAAGGATCGATCTCAGACGGATCGCGTCTCTTAAAAAAGACAATGAGGTCGTAGGAAGCCGCATCCGCGCGAAAGTCGTCAAGAACAAGGTCGCGCCGCCGTTTAAGCAGGCAGAATTCGATATCATGTTCGACGAGGGCATATCCCGCGCTTCCAGCGTCATTGATATGGGAGAAGAAGTAGGGCTGATCAAGAAAAGCGGAACCTGGCTTTCATATGGAGACGAAAAGATAGGCCAGGGGAAGGAAAACGCCCGTCTTCATCTCAGGGAAAACCCGAAACTCTTGAACAAGATAGAAAGCGAGATCAAGAAAGCTCTGGTTTAACGCTTGGCCCTTGCCCCGATCAAGCTTGGCCTTCAACTTTCTTAATACATGAATAGTACTGAGAACAAAGAGCTGAAAAGAGGTAAGACCTATTGTCTGCGTCTTCTCTCTCTGCGGCCAAGAAGCGAGCGCGAGATAGAGTTCCGCCTTAAAAGCAAAGGGTACAGCGATAGATCGAGAAAAGAGCTGCTAGAGCTACTGAAGAGCGAAGGCCTTGTAGATGATGCTGAGTTCGCCAGGCAATGGATCGACTCGCGCATAAGGTCAAACCCGAAAGGAAAGAGGGCGCTAAGGCAGGAGCTCGCGAGCAAAGGCGTTGCCGGCGAGGTTATAGAAAAAGTTTTTTCTGAAAAAGTTAGCCAACTTGACGAAAAGGCGATTGCCGGGGAACTTGTAAAGAAAACCCTGGCGAAGGAGAAAAAAGAACAGGGATGGAAACTCAAGGGAAAGCTCTACCAGTACCTTTTGCGCAGAGGTATCAGCAGTGAGATCGCCCAGGAGTGCATAGATGAAATCGAGTGAGATAAGACAGAGATATCTTGATTTCTTTGAAGGCAAAGGGCACACGGTTGTCTCGAGTGATCTTCTTGTCCCCAGGGAAGACCCGACGCTCCTTTTTACGGGCGCCGGAATGAACCAGTTCAAAGAACAGTTCATGGGGAAAAACATCACTTTTAGCCGGGCGGCTTCATGCCAGAAGTGCCTGAGGACCGGCGACCTTGAAAACGTTGGAAAGACGCCGCGGCATCACACTTTCTTTGAGATGCTCGGTAACTTCTCTTTTGGCGATTATTTCAAGAAGGAAGCTATTGAATGGGCCTGGGAGTTCATGACGAAAGAGATGGGCCTTCCGGAAGAGAAGCTATGGGTGTCCATTTACGAGGATGATGACGAGGCTTATTCCATATGGCTTAACGAGATAAAAGTGCCGGCTGAAAAAATCGTAAAGCTTGGTGCACATGAGAATTTCTGGCCCGCGGACGCGCCGACAAAAGGGCCGAACGGCCCCTGCGGTCCGTGCTCGGAGATCTTTTATGATTGGGGCGAAGGGACAGGGTGCGGCAGGAAAGAATGCGACCCGGCATGCGATTGCGGAAGGTTTGTGGAGGTCTGGAACCTCGTGTTCACACAGTTTGACAGGAAGTCAGACGGCTCGCTGGACCCTTTGCCCAGCAAGAACATAGATACCGGCATGGGATTGGAACGCATGGCTTCGGTCATGCAAGGGGTGAAAACCAATTTTGATACTGACCTCTTTACGGACATAATAAAGCGGATAAAGGAAGAGCTTTACGAAGGAGATATTTTTACAATACAAGACATCAGTGGCAAAAATGTTCTTAATCTCATAGCTGATCATATCCGTGCAGTAACATTTGCAATAGCTGATGGAGTCTCTCCCTCTAACGAAGAAAGAGGATATGTTGTTCGTAAGTTAATAAGAAGAGCATATTTGCATGGAAGAGGTGCAAAAAAGGAAAAAGAACCTTTTCTTTTCAATATAGTTCCGACTATAACTAGGATTTTCAAGGACGTGTATCCGGAGCTTGAGGAAAAACGCGAGCATATCTCGGCGATCGTGGAAGAGGAGGAGAAGCGGTTCGAAGATACAATTAAAACAGCCATGCCTATTCTAAATGAGATGCTTGCAACAAAACCTAAGATTCTTGACGGCGAACAGATATTTAAACTAGTTGACACATACGGTTTGCCAATTGATGTTATTTCAGCAAGAGCACATATAGTTGGGACTACACCCGATATCGAGGGATTCGAAAAATTGATGGAGGGAAGAAAAGAAGAGTCGCGCAAAGGAAGCGCGCTCGTGGGCGAGTTTATTTTTCAGCCTGACAAATTCCGTGAGGCGCCAAAACCGGATTACTCGGACCAGCTTCCGTTGGAGACGAAACTGGAATTCATCCTTAAGGAGAGCGAGGTCACAGAAAAGGTGGGCGAAGGGGACAGGGCAGAGGTCATAACCTCTCCCCAGAGCAGTGA
>JBHIBX010000110.1:0-5069 GCA_046759285.1 Candidatus Omnitrophota bacterium | reverse complement strand
CTTGTCAGTCATTGCTGTTACAGTGTAGGTTTCCGCTTCGCCGCCGTTTGTGATCCATTGCTTGGTGCCGTTAAGGATGTAATGATCTCCGTCCTTCTTCGCGGTGGTCTTGATGCTCCCGGCGTCGGAACCGGCTTCCGCTTCGGTGAGCGCGAAAGCGGCCAGCTTTTTACCCGAGGCGATGTCGGGCAAGTACTTGGCCTTCTGCTCATCGTTCCCGAAAAGTATTATCGGAAATGTTCCGAGGCCTGTGGCAGCAAACGCCAGGGCAATACCGCCGCAGCCCCAGGAAAGCTCCTCGGTCGCGATGGCAAGCTCAAAAATTCCTCCGCCCATCCCGCCGTATTGCTCCGGTATATAGATGCCGCAGATATCGGATTCGGCAAAAACCTTTACTACATCCCAGGGAAATTCGCTTTTCTCGTCATACTCGGCAGCCACGGGCATGATCTTTTCCTCGGCGATCTGGTGGCACAGGTCCTTTATCATCTGTTGTTCTTCGGTTAAAAGATAATTCATACTCGATCTCCTTGCTTTTTATGATTTGGAATTAACAGAAGACATGAAAAGACTATCCGGTAAATTTTTTAACTATGAGAGTCGCATTATGTCCGCCGAACCCAAGAGAATTGCTTAACGCGACATTGACATCCGCTTCTCTGGGTTCATTGGGAACATAATCCAGATCGCATTCAGGATCCGGATACTCGTAATTTATGGTAGGAGGTATGGCTTTGTCCTCTATCGCCTTGATGCAGGCAATAAGTTCTGCCGCTCCGGCAGCGCCAAGCATGTGCCCGGTGACTCCCTTTGTGGAGCTGACGGCAAGTTTTTTCGCGTGGTCACCGAAAACCGTTTTGATCGCGAGCGTTTCCATTTTATCGTTAAGCTGTGTAGAAGTTCCGTGAGCGTTTATATAATCTACTGTTTCCGGATTCAAGCCCGCGTCCTCAAGGGCCGCTTTCATGCACCTTACCGCGCCATCGCCGCTTGGATCGGGAGCTGTCATGTGATAAGCATCCCCACTCATACCATAACCCACAACCTCACAATATATACGAGCACCTCGCTTTTTAGCGTGCTCCAACTCTTCCATCACGATAACCGCTGAGCCTTCGCCCATTACAAAGCCGTCTCTTTCTTTATCAAAAGGGCGGGATGCCTTTTCGGGCTCATCGTTCCGCGTGGAAAGGGACCTCAGGGCGCAAAAACCGCCGAATCCCATGTTGGTTATAGCAGCTTCTGACCCGCCGGCGACCATGATATCGGCTTCATCTCTCTGGATTATCTTAAAAGCGTCACCAATAGAATGACTGCCGGTCGCACACGCAGTCACTGCCGCAGAATTCGGACCCTTAAACCCCAGTTCAATCGAGACGACGCCGGAAGCCATGTTCACTATGAGCATCGGGATCAAAAACGGGGATATTTTTGCTGCAGCCTCGTTTTTATCGGGAGTATCTCTGTATTTACCGTGCTCCAATTCTATCGTATGGAGGCCCCCGATCCCGGACCCGATATAAACGCCCGCCCTTTCCTTGACAACCTGTGCCGGATCAAGACCGCTATCTTCAAACGCCATCTTGGCGGCTGCGATGGCGAACTTGACAAACAGGTCCAGGCGCCTTACCTGTTTAGGGTTCATGTAGGGAGACGGGTCGAAATCCTTGACCTCGGCCGCAATATGGGAATTAAATGGAGTGGGATCAAAGGCGGTAAGACGCGCTACACCGGTCTTACCATTAACGACAGAATTCCAAAAATCCTCAATATTATTCCCTACGGGAGTAATTGCACCTACTCCCGTAAGGACTACTCTTCTTTTCGGCATCAGTTTCTCTGGCGGGTTTTCTTATTCTTTCTTCGCAGATGATTTGTCTTCTATGTACTTGATGGCTTCGCCGACAGTGGTTAATTTCTCGGCTTCTTCATCCGGGATCTCAGCGCCAAACTCTTCTTCCAAGGCCATGACCAGTTCGACCGTATCCAAAGAATCCGCACCCAGATCATCGATGAACTTGGCTTCGTCTTTTACCTCATCGATCTTGACGCCAAGCTGTTCGGCTACAATCGATTTCACCTTTTCTGCTACATCCGACATTTGTTCCTCCTTGTTAATTACATGACCATCCCGCCATCTACCTTAACAACCTCTCCGGTTATATAGGAAGCGTCATTACTGGCAAGAAATAGAGCCAGCTTCGCAACGTCACCCGTTTCTCCCATCCTTCCCAGCGGCACGAACTTGAGCAAGTTCTCCTTCATCTCGTCAGTAAGCTTGTCGGTCATATCTGTCTGGATGAAGCCTGGTGCGATGGCATTGACATTTATATTGCGGGAAGCTAACTCTTTAGCTACTGTTTTCGTAAGGGCGATCAGCCCGCCTTTCGAGGCTGAATAATTGGCCTGCCCCGAATTCCCCATAATCCCTATTATTGAGGCCATATTCACGATCTTGCCGCTTCTATTCTTCATCATGGAACGGGTTACGGCTTTGATGCAATTAAATGCCCCTTTTAGGTTTACGTCAAACACGACATCCCACTCCTCTTCGGTCATCCTGAGAAGGAGATTGTCCCTGGTAATGCCGGCGTTGTTCACAAGTATATCTAAATTGCCGAGATTGTCAAGAATTTTCTTGACGAAACCCTCGACCTCTTCCAGCGAAGTGACATCTACCTTTTCCGCAAGCACCTTGCGCCCAGTGGCACCTTCGATTTCGGCCTTTGCAGCGCTTAAAGCCTCCTCGTTAACGTCACAGATGGCTATATTGGAGCCCTCTGCGGCGAAGAGCATGGCGACTTCCTTGCCGATGCCCCGGGCACCCCCGGTGATCATGGAAACCTTGTTTTCAAGTCTCATAACCGCCTCCACATCCCCCTAATTGTAACAATAATATATAATTTGTCAAGTATATTTAGGGTATTAATCATTAAGAGCTTTCGAGAACTTGCCACCGGTTAGGGCGTCGATGTGGGCTGTAAGCTCCTCTATGCGCATCCGCTTTTCACGAAGCTTCCGCTCATCTTCCGGACTGACCCCTTCAAGCTCAACCAGGAGCCTCTTTCTCTCAAAATAGAGCCTGGTCACCTCTTCGAGTATCCCGTCCCTGAGCTGGACCATGAGTTTGCTCCTCACGTCGATATTCGACTGGGCATCGTTCCAGACCAGGTCTGAGAGGTCCCAGGTCAGGTCTATGTCCCAGCCGGTGTCAACCTGCCTGGGCGCGGTGTAATGGTAGGCCCTTTTAGAGCTTGTGTAGATCTCCACCTTATCGTCTGTTGATTCGCTGAACCCCAAGGAAAGTCTTGGCAGAAGCGCTTTCCACTTTGCTCCGCTGCGCCATTTCCTGATCTTCTCCGGGCTCACTTCTGCATATTTTATCGCCATCCGGTGGACTTCTATGATGGATGGCCCTAGTTCTTCCTCGCCGTAAAGTTTCCTTTTATTTTCTTCTTTTCCGCCGGACAAAGAGCCGATATCGCGCCTGAACAGGGACTTTCCGTCTGCCACCCACAGCCGCCTTTTCCCGCCGCTACCGGTATTTATCTTTAAGAAAGAAATGCGGCCCGAGGCCGGCCTTTCAAAGACGGGCCGCCAGAAGCCGCTTTCCGCCAAATAGAGAAAAACTACTTTGTCAGTTGCCGCAAAAAGACCTTCTCCGTCATTCGCCACATACCTGACGCGTACGGAAGGCAGGCCCCTTGCGCTGATCCGTTCCCATGTGCCACTCTCCTCGCTAACAATAAAAATGCCCCTGGTCGTTGCTATTGCCACGCCCCCGGTGCCGCAGGAGTCAATGTTGCCCGCCGGCAAAAAAGCTTCGTCCTCTTCTTTATCGCCGCCGGCATTTTCAGCACTTCCGTTTTCATTTATTTCTTCTGTTAATAATGATATCTTCTTCCAGGTTTCGCCGCCGTCTCTTGATGTGTAAGCATTGCCTCCTGAGGCAACAAAAATTATACTATCCCTGTATGCAGCATCGCTTATCCTTTCTTTCCATAGCGAACTTGAGCCTATGCGCTTCCAATCTCCATCCTTCACCTTAAAAAGCTCATCATTCGTCCAGGCAAGCACAACACTCCCTTCCCCCGGATCACGGCGCACAGCCACACCCGAAATACCTTTCTTTCCCTTTATTCGCTTCCAGTAGCTCCCATTTTTACTTATATATAATCCGTTTTCTGCGGCGACAAACACGTCGCCACCTGAAACAGCAATATCTTTAACAGCAAAAACCTTGCCCGGTATATTGACTTTTTTCCAGGTCCTTCCCGTATTTTCAGTCTTATACAATCCCTTGCTTGTCCCAAGATATACAGCATCTGTTCCTCGAGCGCCCTCCATGCATAAGATGCTTCCGGAGGCGATTTTAAACACCTCCTCCCACTTATTATTCTCGGAATAGGCACCATTTACGAGAAAAACGCACAGGGCGATTGCAGCCATTAGAATCCTTATTTTAGCCATGATTTACTCCTTTTTTATAGTTGACATAATCCGGATATTTGATAAAATAATATGAGTAAAACGCAGATCCGGTCCCGGATCTTTCGCGTTACTAAGGCGGGTGATCGCCCCCTACCCTCACCCGCCTTTATATTTTATTCCTATCTTGATATTTTGTCAAGTTATATTTGATTATTATGGAAATATGTCATTCCGGGATGACATATTCTTATTTCCGTGTATAATATCCACATGAGCAACAGATTCCCCGAAAACTTCCTATGGGGCGCGGCGACTTCCGCCCACCAGGTCGAAGGCGATAATTTCAACAACAACTGGTGGGAATGGGAGCAGTCGGGCCACATCAAACCTTCCGGAAAGGCCTGCGACCAATATCACAGATTTAAAGAGGATTTCCGTATCGCTAAGGAACTTGGACACAACGTCCACAGATTCGGTATAGAATGGAGCCGGGTCGAAAAAGACGAAGGCGTCTGGGACCAGAAAGAATGGGATCATTATAAGGAAGTCGTTAGTGAACTCATCAAGCTTGGGATAGAACCGATCGTGACTTTGAATCACTTTACTATTCCGATCTGGTTCGAGCGGCAAGGCGGATG